>JAJDHP010000009.1 GCA_030266245.1 Methanimicrococcus sp. OttesenSCG-928-J09 | reverse complement strand
AAAATTATTATTGTCGGCGCAGCCGGAAGAGATTTCCACAATTTCAACACCTGCTACCGCGACAATCCTGCTTATCAGATCGTTGCGTTCACCGCCGCGCAAATCCCGGATATTGCCGGAAGAAAATATCCCGCAGAACTTGCAGGCAGCCTTTACCCTGAAGGTATTCCGATTTATGAGCAGGCTGAATTGCCGCGTCTCATTAAAGAATTGGATGCAGACGAATGTGTCTTTGCGTACAGCGACGTTCCGTATGCGGAAGTCATGCGCATCGGCGCAATTGTCAACGCTGCCGGAGCGGACTTTACGCTCATGGGTTACAAAAACACCATGATCAAAAGCACAAAACCCGTCATTGCTGTCGGTGCAGTACGCACAGGCTGCGGTAAAAGTCAGACCACTCGCCGCATCGCTGAAGTTTTGATGTCGCACGGACTCAAAGTCATCGCCATCCGCCACCCGATGCCGTACGGTGACCTCGTTGCTCAAAAAGTGCAGCGCTTCGCCGCAATCGATGACTTAAAGAAATACAGCTGCACCATTGAAGAAATGGAAGAATATGAACCTCATATCGCGCGCGGCAATGTTATCTATGCCGGCGTTGATTATGAGGCAATTCTGCGTGCCGCCGAAAACGACCCCGATGGCTGCGATGTGATTTTGTGGGACGGCGGAAACAATGATTTCCCGTTCTATAAACCGGACCTCATGGTTACAGTTGTTGACCCGCACCGCCCCGGACACGAACTTTCATATTATCCCGGCGAAGTGACTCTGCGCATCGCGGATATTGTTGTGATTAACAAAATTGACAGCGCCGACTTTGACAATATCCAAACCGTCAGAAACAATGTTGAACGTGTCAATCCGAATGCCACTGTTATTGATGCCGCTTCTACAATCAGCGTGGATGACCCCGATGTCATTCGCGGAAAGCGCGTTTTAGTCATTGAAGACGGACCGACGCTCACGCACGGTGAAATGGGAATCGGTGCAGGCATTGTTGCCGCCAAGCGCTTTGGCGCTGCCGAAATCGTCGACCCGAAACCGTATGCGGTCGGAAAAATCGCTGAAACATTCCGTATCTATCCGAATGTCAAAGGACTGCTTCCCGCAATGGGTTACGGCGAAGAACAAATGAAAGATTTGGCCGCAACAATCGAGCGCACCGACTGTGACAGTGTTATCATCGGAACGCCGATTGACCTTGCTCGCGTCATAAAAATTGATAAACCCAACACACGCGTGAACTACAGCCTCCAAGAAATCGGACACCCCGACATGGAAGATGTGTTGACAGATTTCGTCAAAAAAATCAAAAACTAAGAAGATTTATAAAAACGAACACAGGACAAATGAAAGAACTGCCATGACAAATGGCGGTTTTTCATATTTTATTTTTGTTCCCTTTTTATTTTAGTTTCTTTTTTTGTTTGTTTCCTTTTTATGTTTGTTTCTCTTTACCTTTTTTTCTCTTTACTTTTATTTCTTTTAGTTTCATTTGTTTCATTTTATTGTATCCACGATGGTATTTTCATCTCATTTTATCGTATTCTCTTTTCCATTTTTATCTCAATTATTTAAATGAGTGACGAGTGGCATCATGAATTTTAATGACAGAGTTATGGAAAAACTTTAAGAATAATGATTATTTTTCCTACAAAAGTGAAAAATAATGGTTAAAAAAGCAATACTTTCCTATTCAGGCGGTCTTGATACTTCTGTATGTATTCCGATGCTGAAAGAAGATTACGGATTTGATGAGGTCATTACGGTTTCTGTTGATGTCGGCCAGCCTGAAAACGAAGTTAAGAATGCCGAAGAAAAGGCAAAACTGATCAGCGACAAGCATTACACGATTGACGCAAAAGATGAATTCGTCGCCGATTATATTTTCCCGCTGATAAAAGCGAACGGCAACTATGAAGGTTATGTGATGGGAACTTCCATCGCACGCCCGCTGATTGCTAAAAAAGTGGTCGAAATCGCTGAAAAAGAAGGTGCTGCCGCATTCGCTCACGGCTGTACTGGAAAAGGCAACGACCAGCTCCGCTTTGAAACAATTTTCAGATCAACCGGTAAAGATGTCATCGCACCGATGCGTGAACGCAATCTGACGCGCGAATGGGAAATTGAATACGCGAAGTGCCACAATATTCCTGTTGCCGCTACCAAAGATAAGCCGTGGAGTGTTGATGAAAACTTATGGAGCCGCAGTATTGAAGGCGGTCGCCTTGAAGACCCGGGTTTTGTTCCGCCCGAAGAAATTTATGAATGGACGACATCCCCCGAAAACGCACCTGACAAACCGACTATGATTGTTATCGGTTTTGAAAATGGTGTTCCGGTTTCGCTTGACGGTCAAAAAATGAAAGGGTATGATTTAATTAAAAAGCTGAATCAAATCGGCGGTGAAAATGGTATTGGTCGTTCTGATATGGTGGAAGACCGTATTCTCGGTCTCAAAGCCCGTGAAAATTATGAACATCCGGCTGCAACGATTTTGCTGAAATGTCACAAAGATTTAGAACATCTCGTCTTGACTCGTGCCGAACTTAAATTCAAAGCAAATGTTGATATCCAGTGGTCTGAACTCGCTTATCAGGGTCTTGTCGATGAGCCGCTTTATGCCGATTTAAATGCATTTATTGACAAAACTCAGGAACGTGTCACCGGAACTGTTAAAGTGAAGCTTTACAAAGGCAGTCTTATTGTTGTCGCCCGTGACTCTCCATTCGCTCTTTATTCTGAAGATCTGGTGTCTTTTGACAGTCAAACAATTGATCAGAAAGATGCCGAAGGATATTGTAAATATCACGGTTTCCAGGCGAGATTGTATCAGCAGCTGAAGAAAAAATAAGTCTGTTGAATGAGACATTTGAAAAGGAGAACTAAAATCTTCTTTTCCATTTCTTTACATCTCATTCTTTACATCTCATTTACAGTTTCATTTTGTATTTCAACGGTTTGTACTTGATTCTGTTCTGTAAATTCTGAACTTTTTTTCAGATAATTTCCTTTGTTTTTCTTTTAAATAATCATTCAAGCTTAGGATTAAGACAGATGGTTCAGAATAATTCTCGACATCTGCGCATTTCTTCAATTGTATCAACCTTTGGCAATTGTTCGTCAGGATAGCTTTTTGGTGTGTTTAAAATTTGTTCCAATTTTTGAATAACCCTCGGATCCCGAATCACAAGAGTTGTTGTATAAGATGAAGTTGCCATTGTTTTTCTCCTTTAATTTATCAGTTTGAATTAATTTGTTTTTCAATTTAAGCAGATTATTTTTCATATCGCCCTGATGAGGTAATTGATAATTTATTAAATGAAATAATTGAACAAAACACAATCATCAACGATTGTATTTATTCTTTTTTAAATATTTTCAAAAGAAATAAAAATAGTCTAAATATTAATCAAGTTAAAACTAATTAATTCAGTAATTTTTCTTAAATTATTAGAAAAATCAGGATTATTTTTTTCAAACAGTTCCTGCTTTAAGGTTATTATAGTAGATTTGTCTAAACAAAAGAAAATAAAAACAAACTAAAAACACAAAACATAAAACTAAAATCTTAATTAATGTTCTAATCTCTAATCTGAAATTTAACTAACATCTAATCTAAAATCAAAATAAAATCAAATTAGAAAATAAATTCTGCATTCAGGTGACAATTATGAGAAGCGATAATGCTAAAAAAGGACTTGAGAGAGCTGCTAACCGTTCTTTGCTCAAGGCGTTGGGGCTGACAGATTCTGAAATTGACAAACCGTTTATCGCGGTCGTTAACTCAAAAAATGAAATCGTTCCGGGACATACACATTTGGATAAAATCGGCGAAGCGGTTAAAGCGGGTATTCGTAATGCCGGCGGCGTTCCGTTCGAGTTTCAAACAATCGGTGTTTGTGATGGTATCGCAATGGGTCATGAGGGCATGAAATATTCTCTTCCGAGCAGGGAATTGATTCAGGATACGATTGAAGTGATGGTCCGAGCTCATCAATTTGACGGTATGGTTTTAATTCCGTCATGCGACAAGGTTGTTCCCGGGCATTTGATGGCGGCAGGTGACTTGGACATTCCGGCAATTGTTGTGACAGGCGGTCCGATGCAGCCCGGTTTTGCCGATGACGGTGAATTGGATTTGATTTCAATGTTTGAAGGTGTCGGTGCAGTGAAAAGCGGTGACATTTCTGAAGAAAAACTGAAAATGCTGGAAGACAATGCCTGCCCGGGATGCGGTTCCTGTTCCGGTATGTTCACTGCTAACTCTATGGCGTGCATGACTGAAGCGCTTGGTCTTTCTCTGCCGGGATGCGCAACGTCGCCTGCGGTGGATGCGAATAAGATTCGATTGGCAAAGGAATCCGGCGAACGAATTGTCGCGATGGTTAAGGAAGGTCTTACTGCCCGCCAAATTGTGACACAAAATTCATTTGAAAATGCTGTCATGACGGATATGGCAATCGGCGGCAGCAGCAATACAGCGCTTCATTTGCCGGCAGTTGCAAATGCTTTCGATATTTGTTTGACGCTTGATGATTTCGATCGTCTCAGCAAAAATACGCCGCATTTAGTTTCTCTTCGTCCTGCCGGTTCCTGGTTTATGACGGACTTTGACCGCGCCGGCGGTATTTATTCGATTCTGGATCGTCTCGGCGACCGCGTTTTCAAGAATGAGAAGACGGTCAGCGGTCGAACTGTTGGTGAAAACCTCCAACGCCGTGTTTTAGTGAACCCGAAATTCAATCAAAAAGTGATTCAAACCGTTGACAATCCTGTTCATAAAGAAGGCGGCATCGCTGTTTTAAAAGGCAGTCTTGCTCCCGACGGCTCGGTTGTCAAACAAGCTGCCGTCAGCGAAAAAATGATGGTTCACACAGGTCCCGCGCGTGTTTACGATTCTGAAGAAGACGCAATGGCAGCTATTATGGGCGGCACTGTAAAGGCAGGCGATGTTGTTGTTATCCGCTACGAAGGTCCGCGCGGCGGTCCCGGAATGCGTGAAATGTTGTCACCCACTGCTGCAATTGCCGGTCTCGGCCTCATTGAATCCGTTGCGCTCGTCACCGACGGCAGATTCTCAGGCGGCACGCGCGGTCCCTGTATCGGTCACGTTTCACCTGAGGCGTCCGAAGGCGGTCCGATCGGTTTAGTTGAAGATGGCGATATGATTGAAATTGATATTCCGAACCGCAAGCTCAACCTTTTGGTCGACGAAAAGATTCTGGAAGAACGCAAAAAGACATTCAAGACAATCGAGAAACCCGTCGGCGGTTACTTGAAGAAATACAGAAGAACAGTCAGATCGGCCAATCACGGCGCGATTGTTGAATAATTTGCAAACGGATTCGGTTTTTCCGAATCATTTTTTTCTTTTATTTTTTGTTTTTCATTTTTTCGTTTATGTATTTTTTTGGTTTTATTTTGGATATTTTAGCATTTTTTTACATTTTATATTCTCAATTTTGATTTTGGTTTATTTTTCAAAAAAATGAAACATCGGTTTTTATTGATTTGATAAAAACCGAACTCCCTCTTTCATTCATTATTTTTGTTTAAAAGGGAGTTCGTTTTTGAGTGATTTCAAAGAAAACGATGTTTGTTTTTAAAATGAAACGAAAAGTCCAAATACGACCGCAAAACGAGATTTCACGAGCGCAGCGAGTGAAATTGAGGTTGCGGATTCGGACTATATTATTCAATGGAATTGCAGTTCTGTTTTTGGACTTATGCTCTACTCTTTTTGTTTCTTTATTCTTTTTTTTACTATATGCACCTGCCCATGCAAAACTAATTACCACAGCTACCTTACCGCAACCGTTACAATTTGCTACCTGCCGTTGCCGTTACAGACTGCTACCTCTACCGTTGCTGTTACAACTTACTGCCTGCCGTTGCTGTTACAGCTTGCCACCTGCCGTTGCTATTACAGCTTGCTATCTGCTGTTGCCGTTACAGCTTGCTATCTGCTGTTGCCGTTACAGCTTGCTATCTGCTGTTGCCGTTACAGCTTGCTATCTGCTGTTGCCGTTACAGCTTGCTATCTGCTGTTGCCGCTACTGCTTGCTATCTGCTGTTGCCGTTACAGCTTGCTATCTGCTGTTGCCATTACAGCTTGCTATCTGCTGTTGCCGTTACAGCTTGCTATCTGCTGTTGCCGTTACAGCTTGCTATCTGCTGTTGCCGTTACAGCTTGCTATCTGCTGTTGCCGTTACAGCTTGCTATCTGCTGTTGCCGCTACTGCTTACGCCTGCTGCCCCCGCCATTATAACTGCCGCAATTTTATTGATTTCTCCAACACCGAATCCTGTTTTTCATAGAATCGAGAAAGGAGAAAAGAAACGTGAGAAAACGGAAATTAAATAGAAAAAATGAAAAAAAGAAAAAGGAAATGAGACAAATGAAAAGAGAAAATGAAAAGAGAAATTGAAAAGAGAAAATGAGAAAAAGAAAAAATGAATAATAAAAGAGTTCTGTCTGCTCTTTACTCTTTTTTCTTCATCATTTCTTCCAAAAAGACGGTTTCCATATCGGCATTCAAAACAACGCCTTCTTTTTCGAGCGTTTTTTGAAGGGCTTTTAAGGTTTCCGATACATATTCCAGCCGGGCGTTTTCGCCCATGTGACCGATACGAATCGTTTTTCCCATTAAATACCCGAAGTTGCCGCCGATTAAAATGCCGTAATCATTTTTGATTTTCTGAATCAAATCCTCGCCATCGATTCCATCAGGCATATTAACGACAGTCACTGTGCTGCAGTAATCCGATTTCAAATTGAGAGACAAACCTGACCTTAAAACAGCTTTTCTGACAGCCTTGGCAATCTTTTTGTGTCTGTTGAAAATATCTTTCTCTTTGAAAACATTATCCAGCGCTACACTGAATCCGAAAATGTCGCTGGCGGGAGGCGTATATGGGAACCAAAAGTCTTCATAATAGTTTTTCCAGAGCAGCAGATTGCAGTAAAAAGACGGAATCGGCGTCTTTCTGTTTTCAATCAGCGTCCAAGCATCCGGACTGACACTCAAAAAGGCGAGACCGGACGGCGCGGAAAATCCTTTCTGAGAAGCGCCGATACAAATATCGATTCCCCAATCATCCGCGCGGATCTTTTCGCCGACCATCGAAGAAACGGCATCAACAACCGTCACGATTCCATACCCTTTAAGCATCGGACAAATCTCGCGTATATCATTTAAAACACCGGATGGCGTGTCGCAGTGAACGATTGTCGCGAATTTGAAATCCGAATCCTTTTCCAGAAAATCATGCAAATCATTTGAAGAAATACCGCGTGTCCGGTCGCCCGAAAAAACAACAGGCTCGGCACCGTAAACTCTGACCATATCAGCAAAACCTTCGCCGAAAATACCATTATCAATGATTAAAACGCGGTCGCCCGGTTCTGCAAGAGAAGCACACGCAGCATCCAGTGCCACCATTCCTTCGCCGCCCAAAATCAGCACTTGTGAATTGGTTTTCAAAAAAGAAGCCAGCCTGTAACACGTTTTCCGATAGAATTTGAAGAATTTCGGATCCAAATCCGGGTTCGTCATTTCAAGAGCGCGTGTGATTCTGACATTTTCACGAACCTGAGTCGGTCCGGGAGTCATTAAAAGCGGTACATCGGGCATTTTTGATCTTTTCATAATTTTGACCTTTCCATGATAAAACTAAATGTAAATTAAACCAATTTAATAAATTTAATGTAAATTTAAATGTAAACCAAATTAAACGTAATTAAACCAAATTAGATGTAATTAAACTAAATTAGATGTAAATTAAACTAAATTAAATGTAGTTAAACCAAATTAGATGTAATTTAAACTAAATTAGATGTAACTTAAATCAAATAAAAATAAATTTTCAAAGATATTCACAAATAAATAAGTTTAGACGAACGAATATAAACAGATTAAAACAGGTAACGATAAAAACAGAAAAAAATCTGTTATTTTTTGTTTTCCCATTTCAAAAGTTCAAGGGCGCTCGCCAATGTTTTACCGTTTTTGATTTCCTCAAACAATCTCTTCTCACGCTTCCAAACTTCTTCAGAACGGCGCGCGATTTCATAAGCCCGTTCTTTCGGAACCACAACAACACCGCTGTCGTCACCGATTATAATATCACCGGGATTCACAGTTTGATTGCCGCAGACGATTTCAACATTGATTTCTCCAAGTCCTTTCGGGTCACCCGCATTCGGAACAATATTCGCCGCGAAAACTGGGAAATCCATATTTTGAACTTCATCGAAATCGCGAACAGCGCCGTCAATCACAACACCTTCTAATTTCCGGTTCACGGCTGTCAGCGTTGCCAAACCGCCCCACATTGAAATGTCGCGGTCGCCGCCATTGTAAATCACAATAATGTCTCCCGGACCGCTGATGTCAATCGCTTCAACCGGTTTTGCCCAGTCGCCGCCGAAAGAACGGACCGTCACAGCTTTTCCGACAATTTTCTTGCCCGGAATCTTTGAAGAAATGCCTTTCATTGCGCCTTTTCGGTGCATTGCGTCTGAAATGTTGGATGTCGAAACTCTTTTGAAAATCTCAATCATCTCAGCTTCTTTTGATTTTTTAGCTGCTGCCGCCTGTGACATTACTGCCGTTCCGTCCGCCGTTGCATTTTCCGGATAAGGAAAATCAACCGCTTTACGAATATCAGCTGCCGACTGCCTGACATTATCGGAATTAATAATATATGAACCGACAATAACAATATCAGCACCCGCCGCTGCAGCTTCCTGTGCCGTTTCCGGTGTCAGTCCGCCTGCAACAGCAATTTCCATATCTGTTTCCGCTGCCAGTCTGCGCAGCTTTTCAATCGGAGATTCGCCGGTCATCTGCGCGTCGATGCCGACATGAACATTAATTAAATCAACGCCTAGCGATTCAATTTCCTTGGCGCGTTCAATCGGATCTTGTGCCGAAATAAAATCGACCATGATTCTGACGCCGTATTTTTTGGCTGACAACAAGGATTGTTCGATAACAGCATCATCTGCCGCTGCCAAAATCGTAACAACATTTGCGCCCGATTTAGCGGCCATTTCAACTTCCGTTGCGCCGACATCCATGGTTTTCATATCGGCGAGAATAATTCTGTCAGGAAACGCTTCACGAAGTCTGCGGATAATATCCATCCCCGCGCTCTTAATCAGCGGCGTTCCGGCTTCTATCCAATCAGCGCCGCCGGCAATCGCCTCATGAGCGATTTCAACAGCGCGGTCAGGTTCAACAACATCTAAAGCAACTTGAATATTGACCATTTTGTTTTCCTTCATGAATTGTTTTTTAATCCCGATTTTTCGGAATTGATTCTATTGTCTATTCGTTTTATTTCAATTCCTCTTTATAAAATCATTCCCGTTTTTTGAAGTTTTCTCAAAATCCCAGTACATTTATATTTTATTCTCCCGTTCTAACATTAAAGTTATATCCGAGTTCGTTGTTTCAACCACCATTTGAACAAACAAAAGGAGTCACTATGCGGCCGATGCATCATATCATCTCGACAAGAGAATATACAAAGGAAATGTTTGACGAAATATTGGAACTGGCCGAACTGTTGGAGCCGATTGCCAAAGGCGAAGTTAAATCCAAACTGCTGGACGGCAAAGTGTTGGCACTTCTCTTTTTTGAACCCAGTACCCGAACGCGCATGTCTTTTGAAACCGCGATGATCCGCCTCGGCGGTCAAATTATCAATATGGGCGCGGTGGAGGCAAGTTCAATCGCTAAAGGCGAATCATTATCTGACACAATTCGCGTCGTATCGCAGTATGCCGATGCCGTTGTTTTAAGACATCCGCGTGAAGGCGCGGCACTTATGGCTTCTGAATATACATCTGCGCCGATTATTAACGGTGGCGACGGCGCGGGGCATCACCCGACACAAACTCTTCTCGATCTTTATACCATCAAGCGCGAAAGCCGCCTTGACCATTTAAACATCGCTCTGGCCGGCGATTTAAAATACGGCCGCACAATTCATTCTCTTTGTTACGCTCTTTCTCGTTATCATTCAAAAATTAATCTGGTCTCGCCGCCCGAACTGCATCTGCCCGACAGAATCGTGGACGACTTGCTGAAGCGCGACATCGAAGTCAACATCACAACCAACATGGAAGATGTGATTGAAGATATTGATGTCCTTTACATGACACGGATTCAAAAAGAACGGTTCCCCGATCCGGCAGAATTCAACCGCGTTTCAAACAGCATGCGGATTACCAAAGAACTCATTCAAACCGCCAAGCCGGAAATGAAAATCATGCATCCGCTGCCGCGTGTGAATGAAATCTCTTTTGATGTCGACGAAACTTCACACGCCGCCTACTTTAAACAAGCGTTCTACGGCGTTCCGGTTCGAATGGCGATTCTTTGTAAAGTTCTCGGAATGGAAGACCAAGTCAGGGAGGGAAAATTATGAGCGCGCTCCAAACTGAAGGAACAAGTACTGATAAAACAGATAAGAAAAGATCCGACAAGCTCGGCGACAAAAACGACCTGAGAATCAAAGCGATTGAAAACGGCACCGTCATCGATCACATTACAGCCGGTCAGGCGCTGAATGTTATCAGCATTCTCGGCGGCGGCGAAAATTTCACCAATACGGTCAGCATCGTTATGAATGCCGGCAGTTCCCGCGGCGACAAAGATGTCGTCAAAATCGAAGGCCGCGAGTTAACGGAAAAAGAAGTCAACGCGATTTCTCTCATTTCTCCCAAGGCGACCGTCAACATTATTCGTGATTTCGAAGTCATCGAAAAAAGAAAAATCCAAACGCCCGATTATGTTTGCGGAATTGTCAGATGTATCAATCCGAACTGTATCACAAACAGCGAACCGATTGAATCTAAATTTGCAGTTGCCGCTGACGAAAAAGTCAAATCGCTTGTTTTAAGATGCGTTTTCTGTGAAAGTGTGATGACGGAAGAATTGATTCAATTTATTGAGTAAAAAATCGTTTCGCTGCCCTTCGGGCTGCTCACGATTTTTTATGGCTGCGCCTAAGATTTCATCAGGCGTTTACTGAAAAATCGCTTCGCAATTTTTACGGCTGCGCCGCCGAAGGCCGGCGTCAGACGCAACCATTTGGTGTCAGGTTTAATTTTCCGCTTGGAGTCTGTTTTTAGTTCCCACTTGGAGTCTGTTTTTAGTTTTGCAGTGGGAGGGCGATTTGCATTTAAAATCGCTTCGCGATTTTTGCGGCTGCCGCCGCAGTAATATTTCTGCTGATCATTATGTCTCTCGTCTCACGCGCGCGAGCTGCTCCAAGTTTTAAAAAAGGTTGAAAAAACGACCGCCGTTTTTTCATTTACAAAAAAGTCATTAAAAAGATCGGCTTGCCACATTCTGGCCGTCAACTTGAACAAGCGATGCGTTCGGCTCTACATAAATGACTTCTTTGCCGTCCATGTAAACGCGAATTGTTCCGCCTGATTCTGAAACGGCAATCGCGATTGCATTTGTATCTCTGGTGATGGAGGCGGATGAGAGGTGACGGGTGCCGAGTCCTTTTTCAATATGAACGTCGCGTGTATCTACGTCTAAATAGCGGCCGGCTGAGAGAATTTTGCCGGATTCTGATATGATGAACACGCCGTCGAGCTGGGCAAATCCCATGACTGTTTCCCAATTTTCTTTCTTGTTAATATTGACTTCGAAATTGGGATCCTGACCGCGGAACGGGTTGATAATCATTTGATGTGATCTTTCCAAAACTTCTTCTTCGTCGCCGAGGATGAAAGCGGTGCCTACTTTTTTGCCTTCGCGGCCCTTCATTGCGATATTCAAAGATAAATGAAGTGCGCTTCTGAATGTTTCGGGCGTGACGCGCTTTTCACATTCGCGAACCACTTGAACCGTCTCATTTTCTTCCATGCTGTGAACGACAAGCGAATATGAGTCCTGAGTACGAATCAAACCGATGACAATGCCGCAGTCAATTGTTCCCAAACTGTATTCTACAGCAGCGGCGCTCATCAGAAGAGACGCGTTTTTGTCAGCCTCATTTCGAATGGCGTCAGAAATTTCGCGAAGCTGAGATTGATCTTCGTTTTTCAAATACGTTAACTTTTCAATAATTGTTTTAATTTGGGTGATATCAATAACGGGAACATCTAAGTCTCTGAAGGTTTTGGTGTCGATGTTTCCAAAAGTAAAGACAGCCACGGCTCCCATCAGCTTTGCGATATGAACGACCGTATCTTTTAACAGGATGCCGCAAAGATCGTCAGAGGCGGAAGCATTAAAAATCGGAGTTTCCACATTTGTTTTTATTTCCGATATATCCGTTATTTCATCCATTTTGTCAATCACCAAAAATGACTTTTAATTCTGTGAAAAGCAAATGTTCAAAACTAGAATCATATTTGTTTGTTTTTTGCTGTCTTATATTTCAGCATTTAAATTACAGATTTAATCAGAATTTTGCTCTATATATTTTAAAAGCAATTTTCTTTTATATATACTTTTTAGTTCAAATCTTGTTTTTTTCAGTATCCGCTTCAAGAGTCTGTCGATAAACTGTTCTAAATTTTCGACAATAAACTAAAAATGAGCTTAAAAATAAAATTCTATTTTTAATATTACGCAATTTTTAATTCAATTTTATTTTGTTTAATCCGATATTTCGATTTAATTGAGTTTTGATTTAATTGGTTTTTTTGATTTAATTTGATTTTCCGATTATTATACGATTTATCTGATTATTTCGATATAATTGAGTTTTCAATTTTTGTCAACTGCTGCGAAAAAGAATATTTAATCAATGAGATTATTTTCCAATTATATGCAAAGATTTGAAAGTGAAGAAACAAAGGCCGAGCTCATCACTTCGTTAAAATATATTTTTCCGATTGAAAGTGTTCAAACGCTGACGGCAGATGAAATTCGGAATGAGCTTGAAATATTCGGCAATAAAGAAACGGTTCATCTTTTTTGGAGCGCCGGTCGAAACGGATTGATTTCTGTTTTATATCAAAGCGGACCTGAAAAGAAAGTCGCCGCCGGTTATTTTATTTCACTTTTAAATGAGGTTCAGGAAATTGATTTGATATTCGGCGATCATTTTTGCCAGGTTTTTAATGACGATATTACGATTATTCCGGTTCAAGAGAAACATTCTGAAGTTTGGATGACCTTGAAGCAAAGTCAATTCAGCCGCGCGATCGCTAAGTTTTCTTCATTCAGCACGAATCCGATGATCAAATGGCTTCAGATTGCCGAAAACAGCACGCATCTTCAATATGAAAATAAACCGTTTACATTCTGTATGCTGATGGCGAAAAAGAAAGAATGTATTCTGCAGACGCTTTCGGACAGTTTTATGCCTTTCACGCAGCCGGTTCCGTTTGAAAAAGGAATTATGGAAGAAAAATGGATTCGCGGTTCCATGAGCGAAAACACAGTCGGAATTGCGGGTTACGGTGAAAACGGCGACATTTTCGGTATGTTTACGATGCCTGAACCGACATTAACGGAAGAGGAAATTGAACAAAATACATTGCTGGCGCCTCATGAAGATTTGATTCCTTTGATTGCCAGAATGCCGCCGAAAACGTTTATCATGATGACTTCCGAAAACGGAAGCATTTATGTGATTCTTCCGAAAAGAACACTTTTCCATAAAACACAAGGCAAGTGGCATTACGTTAATTATTCTACGATTCACATTACGCTTTCCAAATTTGTTGAAAAACACATCGCGCTTTCCATATTGAGATTGGTTCTGGATTTATCTTACGAACGGAAAGGAACGCTTATTTTTATTCCGGAAAACGAAGAAATTTTAGATGAAATTATTCCCGATTACTGTCAAAGTGAAAGAGTGAACGAAACCCTCCGAAACACTGTCAAGGGATTGAATGTAACTCATAAAATTCATCGCAAAATAATAATGGCTGCCGCCAAAGTAGATGGCGCAGTCGTCATTTCCAAGAACGGCGAAGTATTGGATGTGTCCTGTATGATCGGCGAGCCCGATGAAATCCGTCTGAATGAACACGGTCTTAAGAATTTGGAAGTTCTGCCGGGCGCAAGAAGCACAGCCGCCTGGAATGCCAGCATTTACGGCATTGCCGTTAAAGTTTCGGATGACGGACCGATTTCAATTTACAGACATGGAAAGCTGATAACTTATGTCGGCTGAATGCAGCTGAATTGGCGCTGATTGCTATCCGTTTACAGGCCGCTTTCATCCCGCGCAGCTTTTTACTGATGCAGTCTGCGGACTCAGCTCCTGCTGTCTGCTGCCACTGCTTACTATATAATTAGTACTGCTGGTTGCTATTGCTTGCTGCTGCTTACTATTGCTTCTACTGCCTGCAATTACTACTGCTTGCTATTGCTGCGGTCTGCCGTCACTGCTATCAGTTTACTGTTGCCGTCAGTACCGCTTGCCACTTACCGCTTGCCACTTACTGCTTGCTGCTGCCACTTGCTATTTGCCGCTTATCATTTGCCGCTTGCTGCCATCTGCACTGTTTGCTGCTTGCTGCTGCCGACTCAGATTCTGCATCTGCATTCTGTTTCTGCGCAAACGGCGGTTGCTTTATAATGTTCGAAAAAAGTATATAGTATCCTTTGGTTTGATTTGGTTAAATTAGATTCATTAGATTGCTTAAATTCATTTAGATGATTCATTAGATTTAGAGGATTTATTTATGAGAGAAGAAATTTGGGTTGAAAAATACCGCCCGATGAAGCTGGACGATGTTTTCGGCCAGGAGGAAACGGTTGAGCGTTTGAAATCTTATGTTCAATCAAAGAATCTGCCGCATCTTCTTTTTACCGGTCCGCCGGGCGTCGGCAAAACAGCTTCCGCCGTTTCAATCGCGCGTGAAATGTTCGGTGAATTCTGGGCTGAAAATTTTACGGAATTGAATGCGTCTGATGAGCGCGGTATTGATATTGTAAGAAATAAAATCAAAACATTTGCCAAAACGGCCCCGATCGGCGGCGCATCTTTTAAAATTATCTTTTTAGACGAAGCCGATGCGCTGACAAATGATGCGCAGTCCGCGCTTCGCAGAACGATGGAAAAATACAGCAGTAACTGCCGTTTTATTCTTTCCTGTAATTATTCGTCAAAAATTATTGAACCGATTCAGTCCCGCTGCGCGATTTACAGATTCCGCAGTTTAACGGATGATGCGATTTCAAAGCGCGTCCGCTTCATTGCAGACACCGAAAGTCTGACAATTACCGAAGGCGGCTTAAAAGCGCTTGTTTATGTTTCCGGCGGCGACATGAGAAAAGCCGTCAATTCTTTGCAGGCGGCCGCTTTCATTCAAAGAGATATTGATGAGGAAACCGTTTACAAAATTACGGCAACTGCGCGCCCCGAAGAAGTTTTGGATTTAATTCAAACGGCACTGGCCGGCGAATTTAAAAATGCCCGTGAAAAGCTGAACAGTTTGGTTTTTGATCAAGGTTTGTCAGCTGATGACGTTATGAATCAAATCTATCGTGCGCTTTTCAAACTCGAAGATTTGAGCGACACTGAAATGATTCACCTCATTGACGCTGTCGGTGAAACCGATTTCAGAATTTCGGAAGGCGCGAATGAAAAAATTCAGTTAGAAGCGCTCGTCGCTCATTTTGCGCTGCTCAGAAAGAATTCATAAAATGCAATGAATACATAAAATGCAAATTAATATGCAAATATAATATGCAGATATAAAATGCAATATACATAACCAGGAGCGCTAAAAGATGGATTTTGTTTCATTTTTCGTAGATTTATTTCAATGGCTTCCGCCGTGGCTTGTTGTCATTGTAATTTCCGCGATTCCCGTAATTGAATTGCGCGGCGCAATTCCGGTCGCCATCGGTCTTTACGGAATGGATCCGGTTTTGGCGTTTGTACTGGCTGTTATCGGCAACATGATTCCGGTAACAATCATTTTCTATTTCCTTGATCCGGTTTCCAAATTCTTGTCAAAGCACAGCAAGCTTTTCGCCAAATTCTTTGACTGGCTTTTCAATCGTGTCGAAAAACAAGGAAATGAGCGCGTTGAAAAATACAAAGATTTAGCGCTGATGACGTTTGTCGCGATTCCGCTTCCGCTGACAGGCGCCTGGACCGGAACTGCCGCCGCGCTCGTCTTAAAATATCCGTTTAAGAACGCGTTTCTTTCAATTTTAGCCGGTGTTATCATTGCAGGCATTATCGTAACGTTTTTGACGATTTCAGGAATCCACATTTTGGATGTTATTTTCGGTTGGTTCTCTTGAACCTCACCTTTATTTTTTTGACCCATATCCTTTATTAATTCTTAATCTATCCTTTATTTGCTTTTTATTTACTCTTTATCTGCTCTTTATTTACCCATTGAATTCATAAAATTTCATAATTTATTGTTCGCGGTGAAATGATGAAAATGTCAAATTTATCTTCTTTATTTTTGGAAAAGCTCGGTATTGACGCTTCTTTTTATCTGACGGAAGATGATTTTGCCGGCCAGCGTTTTCTTTATGCCGGAATTCCGCAATTGGAAGAACTTGTTGAAATGAAGATGGCCGGTCAATTTGGTTTTGAAACTGTGCTTTTGCTTCATGAAAATACGCCGATGTTTGACAAAAATCCGGCTGACACCGACACTTTTATTCGGCAGAGCGCACAGGCGTCAATCACAGGTTTTGTGATGATTGAAAGACAGCCGTCCGGCAACCCGAATCTTCCGGACACCGGAAATTGTTTGGTATTTACGCCGGCAGTATCTGATCTTGAAACCAAATCCGCCTTTTTCTCAATTCTTCCGAATTTGATTTCAAAATCGCCGACTTTAAATTGTCCGACTTATCAAATTGAAATTTCAAATGAAGAGCTTGCCGACGACATTCGGGAATATTATTCAAAATCCGCGCTCGCTTTTTTCCAAGAAGCAAATCAAAGTCAATATTTGCCGTCTTACGATTCGGTTTATTCGCCCGCGCGCGTTTCAAAAGCAACCGCAACGATTCAAAAAATAAAACAAATGCAGCCGCAATTTTTAGAGCCGAAGACAAACATTTTGGAAATCTGCTGCGGCAACGGCATGTCAACACTGGCTCTTTATGATGAAAATGTCAATCCTCTTTGCATTGATATTAATGCCGAAGACATTTGCATCGGTTTGTCTCATGGCGTTTTAAAGCCGGAACGCACAATCATAATGGATGCGACGGCGCTTTCCAAAAATCTGAATGCCGGTCATTTTGACACCGTCATCGGTTTCATGATCGGAACTGTTTATGAATTCAATAAAAATATTTGGTTTTCAATCGCTGACGAAGCTGTAAAGATGCTCAAACCCGACGGTTATTTTTTGTTCACGCTTCGGGAAGAGCATGAAGCGAAGTGGGTTGCCGATTATTTGAAAGAGCAGGGAATCAATGGCGAAATCATTGATAATCGGGATGAAGGCACGAATTACGATTCTTGGATTTATTTTGCTCAAAAACAATAATCTTTTTTAAAATTGAAAAATCAGAGGCGATTTTTCTTATTTTTTGTTAAACCGGTGCAGTTCGCGCGCGCAGGCTGCCGACAGTAAGCAGTAGTGACAGCAGACTAGCAGAGTGAATGACAGAGTAGGCGGCAGCAGCAGACTGTAACGGTAGCGGTAAGGTAGCTGTGGCAATTAGTTTTGCGTGGGCAGGTAAATGTAATAAAAAAAGAAATGAGAAATCATATCGCCTTTTTGATAATTTTGTAAAAATGGTGCAGAACACGTGCACAGACTGCCGGAAGTAAGCAGTAGTGACAGCAGGCTAGCAGAGTGAGTGACAGCAGTAGGTGGCAGTAGCAGCAGACCGTAACGGTCGCGGTAAGGTAGCTGTGTAATTAGTTTTGCATGGGTAAGTACATTTAATAAAACAAATGGTACCTATAAACAGCATCAAGAATCACAACTATGAATCCAATATGGATTAAATTAGAAAATTACTTACAATTTCATTGAATAATATAGTCCGAATCCGCAACCTCAATTTCACTCGCTGCGCTCGTAAAATCTCGTTTTGCGGTCGTATTTGGGATTTCATTTCTTACAAAAATTAAACATCCGTTTTCTTTAAAATCACTCAAAAACGAACTCCGTTTTCATGAATATTCTGAATGAAAAGAGGGAGTTCGGATTTCGCCAAATCAATAAAAAGGGATGTTTCGTTTTTATCCAAAATCATAAAAACTATAAAAAAAAGAAAACGATTTAATCATAAAAAGAATCAATTCTCATCTGCACTGCCTGATTATAAAGCAGCTTTGTCTCTCTTTCCCAATCCGGTCTCGGCGTCATTACGCGTTTTGATAAATCTGCCAGCGCGTCTTCTTTTGTTTCAAATGTTTTCTTTGGATTCATAATTGCATTTCGGGCGGCTTCACGAACAACCCAAACGCCAAGGGGTGCCCAATAACTCGGGCGGATTTCACGAATCGCGAAAATGAACGCTTGTTTTTTAATTGAATCTAAATATTCCAGGATTGGGAGACGTGCGGCATAGTAGCCGCCGGAAAGATTGGAATATTGTTTTTTGCCGTAAAAGTCCTCGTGATCCTGACCGATATATGTTTTTTCACCGTTCCAAACCGATTGCGGCATCCAAATTTCAAGAAGTTCGTAAGAAAAACTTCCGGGAAGCAATAATATTTCAAAATGATTGCCGAAAATTTCGCCCGTCAGAAGCGTGATTTCCCGAAGGTGAGGATAATCTTTGATACGCTTAATCGTTTCTTTGCCGGTCATGTCATCAATCGCAGTAATCGACCAGCGCGTCGGCACAAGTTTACGGTCGCGGCCGAGCAGACCGATTGACATTAAGCGCGTCATCTGCTCATTCGAAACGTTGTCGCGGTAAAGCTCGGTAATCGCGTCTTTTGCAAGCGCGTCCGTATCATAAACCAGGCGGTCAACCGCATTCGGAACTTTCGGGTTTTCCGTGATATTGAAATTTTTGACTTGACCGGACGGTCCCATCGGCATCATCATGCTGTCAAATTTCAAATCCGAGATAATTGGTTTTTTGAACCAAGCTTCCGTATCAACAGGCTTTGCCGAAAGAGCCAGTTCCTGCGCTTTCATCAGTAGCGGATTATCAGTTTTTGCATCCGACGGCTTAAAAGTCGTGTTAGCGCGGACAAGAGCCGTTCGCATCGTAATCACATCCTGCATTTGCAGGTCATGCCACAGGCGCGAGTCTTCCATAAAACCCGGATTCTTGACCACTTTTTCGCGCAGAATTTCAGACGCTTCGCTGAATTCCAATTCCGGCAAATCAATCGATGGCGGAATAAGCGGACCGGCTGAAAGAGAAGGATAATTGTAGCTGCCGACAAAAACAGAAGGAGGTGACGGACCGAAAACGGTCGTTTGATTGGAAAGCGCTTTCGTTAAGCGGCTGTTATTTTTAAAACGTTCTAAGGTCGGACAGTAGGGACGGCCGCAAAGACCTTTTCCTTTGCAGCGCATACACAGTCCTTCCGTTGGCATTTTGATCAGCTCGTTTTGATAATTTGAATTATTTTTTGATAATTTCAATAATTATTTGAAAATTTTAATAAATTTGGTAACTATTTGATAATTATTTGAAAAAATATTGCTTTAATTGATGGTTTTTGTTTTTAATCGTTCTTCTGTCTTATTATTAAAATTTCAGGATTAAAGAGCGCGTGTAAAGTCAATGATAACTTTGCCTGTTTCCGTTAATTCTATTTTTTCACCGTCTGCTTTTTGAACCAATCCGTTTGCTTCGAGTTCTGCAATAATCTGATTTGTCGCGGCGGGAATTAAACGGGCGATTTTCGCGATTCTTTTGGGCTCTGTCGCTTCCTTTGATTGCAAAATTTCTAAAACTTTTCGGCGGTTCATGTTTCCATTGACAAATCCTGTAAGTTCTTCCATAATCTGACTTCCTTTCCTTTTTTTATATTTTCTACCTATTTTCTAATTCAATAAAATCGCAAAATAAACAATCAGAAATGAATTTGAATCATATTATAATTTCGCTTTCTCTTTCAAATCTGTCTCAAGATTCCGAAAAAACGAAAAAAGCACTAAGTATTAATATGAAATTGACAAATATTGCATATCGGAAGTTATTTTGACCGTTATAAATTTCGGTTATAATTTCTGTAATCTGCGATGTAAAACGGCGCAGATAATTATTGATAAAATAATTTTAATAAATAGTTAGTATTGATAAAATAACGTTGAAAACGTGTTCGTGATCCCTAAATCACGTCAAATTTATTTGAAATCATGGAGGATTTATTTTAAAATGAGTACTGGAATGTGTTCTGTATGCGGTTTACCCGAAGAGTTGTGTATTTGCGAAGAAGTTGCAAAGGAGCAGCAGAGAATTACCGTCAAAGTAAACAGAAGAAGATATGGAAAAGAAGTAACGATTGTCGAAGGGCTGGATCCTGCTGAAATTGATGTTCATGATCTGGTGACCTATTTAAAATCAAAATTCGCTTGTGGCGGAACAATTCGTGACGGTTCCATTGAATTGCAGGGCAACCACCTCGGACGCATGAAAGACGTGTTGATTCAACGCGGATTTAGTGCTGATCAAATCAAAATTTAATCATTCCGGAATCCGAATCGGATTCCTTCTCCTATTTTATTATCTGTTTTTTAAATTTAATTTTCAATGATCAGTGAACTGAAAGTTTTTTTGTTTTATTAAAAATGCGGGTCGTTTTTAGAGAATTCGAAAAGCGGAGCGGCTCGCGCGCGGCGGCTGCTTTAATGATTGATTTAATAGCTGCATTAATATTACAGCGGTGGCAGCCGCTAAAAATCGCGTAAGCGGTTTTTCAGTAAACACCTCAACCCATATGGAAACAGAAAACAGACTCCAAGTGGAAACAAACACCCCAACCCATATGGAAACAGAAACCTGACTCCAAATGGAAACAAACACCTCAACCGACATGGAAAACGGAAAACAGACTCAAAGTGGAAACAAACACCTCAACCAACATGGAAACGGAAAACAGACTCCAAGTGGAAACAAACACCTCAACTAATATGGAAACGGAAAACTGATTCCCAATGATAAGATTAGAGAAAATAAGTTTTATAAAATAATAAGTACGAATCCGTAAATTTCCAATTCCTCTCTGCGCTCCGCTCCGTTCGAAATTGAAAATTAACGGTCGTATTTGGGATTTAAATGAGGAATAAAGTAAAACAATTAAGTTTATTTTTGGGGGCGCCAGCAGCTAAAAAATGCGATTCGGGCTCGAATAAAAGTAAAACGATTGGATTTATTTTTGTTTTTCAAGAAGTGTTAAGGAAATAATCCATTCGTCCGGGGCTTCTCTCGTTGTACCGATGACAAGTCTTTTTTTATCGCCGATGACTTCAACCATTCCGCGCGCTCTGATCTTTTCGCCCGCTTCCGCTTGTCCGGCGTATGTGTGCGTATAGCTGTAAATTTCATCGAACGCGGGGTGATCGATTAAATAAATTGCAGGGCTGTCAAATGCGAAATCGGCGTTTGTTACGACGGCTTCAATTTCCGTTTTTTCTGTGTCTTTTCCGCGTCGAATCGGTTCATGAAATTTAATTTGATTTTCTGAACGGGCGAAAAGCAAATCAAAATAAACATTTTTATCGTTGTTAGCGCCGATTAACATGCCGCGGTTTCCTTTTCGAATTTCATGCGCCAGAAAATCTTCAAATGAAAACGGTGATTTTCTTTTTTTGTAAACCGTTTGCCACATTTCATCATCAAGTTCGGAAATTTTAAATTCGGCGGTTTTGCCGGAATCTTCTTTTTTCATTGCCGCTAAAGCTTCTTTTGCTTTTTGCCAATCATTTCCGTAAACCATAAAATCAATATCTGATTCTTCGTTTTCGAGACCGGGCAAAAGTGATCCTGAAATTCCCATAGATTCAATCGGAATACCGGCATTTTCGAAACGGCGGATTAAGGAAAGCGCGGAGGGGAAATCTCTTTTGCCGCTGATAATTTCTGAAACAACAGTTTCGGGTTTTAGTATTTCAGAGATTTCGGATCGCGGAACAACGGCGACATCAGAAACCCAACTCGGATGATTCTTTTTCAAATAATCAAAAGATTCTTCAAAACCTGCTTTTCGGTATCTTTTTTGTGTTGATTTTCGAAGCCGCGGGCCGTTTTCGTCAGGAATGTATCTTAAAATTGAACGAATACCTTCGGACGGGTGAAAATAATCGGGAACGGAAAAGATTAAACCGTCTTTTGTTACAAAAAAATCACGCAGAATCGGATCCGAATCTTTGAACTCCGGCGGTGTTTGAGATTTTATCATGGCGTCTGCCTCTGAATGAAAAATAAGATCGAGTGAAATAAAAAAGAAACAGAATTTTGATTCTGTTTACAATTTACAAATCGTTTTCGCTGTCTTCATCGACACCGATTGCGTTAAGGAAACGCTTGACAACAGATTCTTCGACGAGTTTTTGAAGAATTTGCTTGTCTTTGGCGCAGCTGAAAACACCGAGCGAAATTTTTGCGCCGGCCGCTGTCGGATGTCCGCCTGCATTGTCGCCGAAAGCTTCACGCATGACATCGCCTAAATGAACGCGAATGTCCTCGTTTCTTGCAGAAACGTAAATGCTGTCATCCATAATTCCGAAAACGACAACGGTTGAAACACCTTCCATTGCAAGCAAATAATCAGCAGCTTGCGGGAGCGTGTCGCGGTTTCGGATTGTGCCGACATTGGAGAGAAGAACTGTTCCGTAAACTTCTCTGTTACGGATAGCTTCACTGAGAATGTCAAGCGTTTCAACAGACATGGACGGCGTTTCGACCTGCGTCAGCAAATCGTGGTCGGAAAGCGGATGTAAGAAAGAAGCGGCGGCGAAATCAGCGGAAGTTGTGTTTCTTCTGAAATCGTTTGTATCGGTTCGAATACCGAAAAGAAGAGCTGTCGCCAATTCTTTAGAAACAGGAATATCCATCTGCTGGAGATATTTTGTTAAAATTGTGGCGGAAGCGCCGACATTTGTTCGAATATCAATGAATTCGGCATACGGTTCGATATCCGCATAAGAGTGGTGGTCGATAATGATTCCGATCGGCTTGTCGGCGGGAACGGAATTGTTGATGGACGGGATGGAATTGTCCACAAGCGCCAGCGAATCATACTGGTCAAAAATTTCGGGACCGGGCACTTTAATCATGGGAATTGCCAGCAAATTAATGAAGGCTTTGTTCTCATGGTGACCGACTTTTCCGTCATATAAAATATCTGCTTTGATATCGAATTTTCTTGTAATTTCTGTCAAAGCGTAAGCGCTTGAAATTGCGTCCGGATCGGGATTGTCATGAAGAACGATTCCGAGCGTGCTGCCGCGGTGTTCTTCAAGCCACTGCGCCAGGCGGTTGCCGATGTGTTTTGTTTCAATTAAATCTAAGTATTCCGTAATTGTTTTTGAGACAATCAGAGGCGGAATAAAAACATAGCCGGAACCGGCGGAGAGCATTTCTTCCTTCTTTAAAGAGTCGGAAGCGCGGGAAATAATTTTAACGGAATCGGGGACGACTGTTTTAAAGTTCGCCACCGCTTTGATGTTGGCATCGTCATTGGAACTGAGAGCGGCAACGCAAATCAGATTCCGCATGTCGATTGTATTATAAAGATCAGGGTCGGAAATGTCTCCGATAAGGGCATTAAAACCTTCTTGGCGAAGTGTTTCAACGCGGGTTTTGTCAACGTCAATAATTGTGATTTCTTTTTCGGTTCTGCGCAGCTCTTTCGCTACCGCAAAGCCGATAATTCCGCCGCCCAAAATTAAGAAATCGGGACGGGGTTTTTTGACGCTTTCGACATTTTTTGAAGAGGGACTCATAAAGATCACCTTTGAATTGATAAAATGGTTTATTTGATTTTGAAATCTTGAAAATTGATTTTTACATGATGCTGCATTTGTTTTAAAAGAAAAACAACTTAAATATCAACAACGCCTGCATCTTTTTTATTGTACAAGTATTCATTTGCTAATTTATTATTGCCGATTTTGCCGGCAGATATGTCATCTGAAATTGTAATACCAAGAATTTGTCATCATATATTTAAATCCATTCTTTTTTTTGAAAACCGTTTTCGGATTTCTTTTTAGAATTTGTGACGGCACTAACAAAACCAAGTCGGCTGCCATAAAGTAATATTCAAATAAATTCAATGGGAATATAAAATAATTATAAATCGTTTAATTAATCATTCTGAATTAACAAATAAAATCCAAAATAAAGATGAGCCGGTATTCAATGAGACAAAAAACCATTACAGCCAATGAAATGAAAGCGATTGATATGAATGCCGTAGGTCTCGGAATGAGTCCGCTGCAGCTTATGGAAAATGCCGGTGCGGCAGTCGCTGAAATTGCTGCTGAAAGAATCAATGAAATCACTTCAAAACCAACCACATCAGAGGATTCGCCTGTTGTTTTATTTATCGCGGGACTTGGAAACAACGGCGGTGATACTTTTGTTGCGGCCCGTCATTTAGCCTGCGCCGGCATTCGATCCGCCGTTCTTCTGCTCGGCAGAGAAAATCAAATCAAGACAAGCGAATCGCAATTGAATTTCAAACTTTTAAAACAAACAAGTCTTGTATCCGTTTTTGAAATTAAAAGCGAATCGGATTTGGCTGAGATTTTTCAAACCATCGAAAATGCTGCCGTTATCGTTGATGGAATATTCGGAACCGGTTTTTCAGGAAAGCCGAAAGGAATTGAAAAAGCAGCGATTGATTTAATCAATCATGAAAAAGAAATGAAGAAGGATCTTTTTGTTCTTGCCGTTGATGTTCCGTCGGGAATGCTGCCGGCGGCTCCCAATCAAATTACTTCAACTAAAAACAAAACTGAAAACAATAAGGAATCAGTCATCAAAGCTGATGCCGTAATTACTTTTCATAAAATGAAAACTTGGCTTGAAGGCAGCAGTACTGAAAATATCGGAAAAATTTATGTCCGCCCAATCGGAATTCCTGAAAACGCTGAGAAATATATCGGTCCGGGAGATGTTTCTTTATTATACAAGCGTACAGCTGACAGCAAAAAAGGCGACAGCGGCAAAATATTAGTTATTGCCGGCGGTCCGTATTCAGGTGCGCCCGCGCTGGCAGGAGCAGGTGCGCTTCGTGCAGGCTGCGATATTGTCACCATTGCGGCGCCGAGCAGCATTTACAAACCGATTGCGTCTTATGCGCCTGAATTCATTGTCCGGAAACTTTCAGGAGATGTTTTGTCGGAAAATGATATACCGTTATTGAAAGAACTTATTTTATCACATGATACTGTTATTATCGGTCCGGGACTCGGTCGCGACCCTTCTTCCCTAAAAACGGCGGCTCAATTAGTTCCGGTCTTCAAAAAAGCGGTCATTGATGCCGACGCCCTTCGACCCGAAATATTTGAAGCGCTTATACAAAAACAAGATTGGACGCAGAACCAAAATAAAGAACAGGAGCAAAATTCTGCTGACGAGAATGTTGAAATCATTATTACGCCCCATTATCAGGAACTTTTGAGAGCAGCTGAATATTTGGGAATTTCTTTACAGCCGAAGCGAAAAGATGTTGCAGCCGAAGTTCTTGAAGCTGCGGTCTCGGAAATCAGTCAAAAGTTTGGCGTTACTGTTCTTTTGAAAGGACCCGAAGATTTAATTTCAAACGGCGCTGTCGAAAAAACACGATACAATGCTACCGGAAACGCGGGAATGTCTGTCGGTGGAACAGGTGATGTGCTGGCCGGCATTGTCGGCGGGCTGCTGGCAGCAAACAGTGCGGCAGCGGCAGCAGGATGCGGTGCTTATCTTTGCGGCAAAGCAGGTGATGCTGCTTATTCAGAAAAAGGTGATTCGCTGATTCCTTCAGATATTTTGGAGAAACTGCCATTTGTCTTTTCAAATCAATCTGTGAAAAAATAAACATCGTTTTTTAAAAAAGTCATAAAAACCAAACGCCGTTTTTCATTTCATTATAAAAAGAAAAGAGGGCGTTTGTTTTTTTCAAAATCATAAAACCGATGTTTAAATTTTAAAGAATGACGGCAAACCCCACTCAAATTTTGGAATTCGGACGGCGCGAAGCGATGGTCGAATTCAAAATTTGAGAGGTTATTAAAATATCAAAATAAAAAGAAAGCAAGAAACCGTACATTATTGAATTATCACATTTAATTTTTCTGAAAGTTTTTAATTTGTTTTTTAAGTTTGTTTTTTAAGTTTGTTTTTTAAGTTGTTTTCTAATTTGATTTTCATTAAATTGGAATTAGTTAATTCGATTTTTCATTAAGTTGGAATTAGTTAATTCGATTTTCATTAAGTTGGAATTAGTTAATTCAATTTTCATTAAGTTGGAATATATTAATAACCTCTCCAAATTTTAATTCCGCTCACTAACGTTCACGGAATTAAAAGTTTGGAGGGGGGCTTCATTCTTGTAAGAAAATTAAACATCGATTTATCGAAATCACTCAAAAACGAACTCCGCTTTCATTTTATTTTAAAAAAGAAAAAGGGGAGTTCGGTTTTTATCAAATAAATGAAAAACGATGTTTCGTTTTTATCAGATTTTAAAAAAATATTTGTTTTCCCCGTCAAGGGTTTTAGAAATAAACCTTATATAGAAGCATCCCTCTATTCTTTTATTCTTAAAATAATATTGTAACGAAATCATTTAAAAAACAGAAACGAACCGGAAAACACGTTTCACGAATTTTAAAAATAGTCGTCGGCAGATGCAAAGACGCATTAGCAACAATTAACAGTCTTCATTCGGAAGGTATCATTCATGGTAGACGTTAAAATAGAACTTGAACTCCTCAGACAAAAACTTTTGGACTTATCTTTGAACAACAATCTCTTAAATTACACGCCGTCAAAAAAGAGGACGGTGGAAATTAAAAATGAAAATATCGCCGAAATTTACGATATTTTGGTTGTTCAGGAAAAAACAATGCGTTTCAAAGCGGATCCGAACGCTTTGAAGAAAACAAAAAAAGGAACTGCTGAGGAAACGGATGCAATAGATGCTGCCGCAGCCGATGATGATGAAGAATCCGGTTTCTTAAAAGGATTGATGAAGAAAAAAGAAGGAAAAGAAAGCGCATCTGTCGGCGTTGAAACACCTTACCATGCCGATGAATTGGAAGAGCGTTTATTCTATACAAACAACCAATCCCTTGCCGTTTTTGAAGAACAGGGTTATCCGATATTATATTTGGCAGTCGGTTTCTTAAAATGGACCGACGGTTCCAAGAAATTCTTTAAAGCCCCCCTGATTTTGATTCCGGTCGAATTCAAACGTGTCGGTCCGAAAAGAAGATTTACTGTTCAATGGACCGGCGATGAAATTTTCGCGTCCATCACACTTAAAGCCAAACTTTTAGAATTCGGATTGGAACTCCCCGAATTTTTCGGCGCGGACGATAAAGGCGCCGTCGAATTTTATCTCAAAGCCGTCGAAGACCTGATTTCCGATAAAAAAGAATGGGAAATTGTTCGCGAAGCAAACATCGACTTCTACAACTTCAAAAAATTCGTCATGTATAAAGACCTTGATCCGAAAATCTGGCCCGAAGGACACGGTCCCGAAACACACCCGCTGATTAATCAGGTTTTCAACCCGTCCGACGAAAATTACGACGGCGGTTTTGCCGAAAACGAAGTTGACTTAAAACTCAGCACCGATTCCGTTTATCACATTGTCAATGCCGACTCATCTCAAATATCAGTCATTGAAGATGTCAAATCCGGCAAAAATTTAGTCGTCGAAGGACCACCGGGAACCGGAAAATCCCAAACAATTACAAACCTCATCGCCGAACTTCTCATGAGCGGCAAAAGCGTTTTGTTCGTCAGTGAAAAGATGGCCGCGCTTCAGGTCGTTAAAAAGAGACTGGATGCAATCGGTCTTGGCGACATGGTTCTTGAAATGCACAGTCATAAAGCGCAGAAAAAAGCAATTTTAGACGAGCTCGAAAGAACATTGAAACGCCAGCCACCGGCAGAGAAAAACTATGCGCAGGATTTAGCGGAACTTGAAAACCTCAAATATGAACTCAACGAATACGCTAAAACACTCAGCCAAACAATCGGACCGATCGGCTACACTGTTTACGATATTTACGGAATGCGCGAAGATGTCAGCCATTATTTCAACATGAACAAAAGAAAGATGGCACATATTGAATTTTACAGTCCCGAGAAGTGGGACAGAAAGCAGTGGGCAGAAGCAGTATCCATATTGGAAAAGATTGGAGATGCACTGCCAGGCGTCGGCGGCGTTAAAGAAAATCCGTGGCGGGATGTACAGCCCGGAATCATTTTACCGCCCGATTTACAGGATATTGAAAGAATATTAGAAGATGTCTCCCGCCGCGCACAAATCATCAGCGAAAGCGTGGAAACAATCGTTTCAGAAACAGGATTAAAAGCACCGGCTTCATTGAATGAATTGGACTCATTTATTGAAAATATAGATACATTCAAAACAGCACCTAAAATCAGCTGTGATGTGCTGAAAAACCAAAGTGTCAAAGAACGCAGCACACAAAAAGAGCTGATGAAAAAAGCTCGCCGCTACAGCGAACTGGAGCAGCAGATTGAAGAAATATTCACTTCTCAGATTTTTGAAGAAGATATTGACGCTTATCTTAAAAAAGCCGGTAAGCTCCTGAAATTCATGGACAGCGGCTTTAAGGATTCCAAAAACCGCATTCAAAACTGCTACATCAAACGCACCGATAAAAGCGATGCTGACATCAAAAAAGATGTTCAGCTTGTTCAGGAATTCAATGATTTGGAACGCGAATTAGAAAATTCCAAGCAAAAAGCAATTCTTTTATTCGGCGCCCACTGGGAAGCCGGTCTTGCCGATCCTGCCCGTTTAGAAGCGTTTTATGACTGGATTGTTCTTTTCGATGTCTTGGAAAGCGGCGGCAGTGTAACGGAAGAAACCTACGTCTGTATTGAAAAAGGCATTAACGGAGCAGCATTGGAAACCGCCGTTGAAAATATCAAAGCGGAAAAAGAATATTTAGATGTCGCGCTCATCAAACTGTCAAACAGTGTCGGTGCCGATCCCGATTTATTCTTCAATGAAAAGAGCGTCCGCCTGATTCCGCCGAAACAGGAAGAGTCGAAAATAGAGATTGCCGCTCCCGAAAACTTAGAAGAGGACGGCGGCTTAATCAAAGTGGAAGAGCCCAACGACGCCGAAGACGCAATGAAAGTGCCGGAAAAGAAAAAGTATGAACTGATTGCAACCGGCAATGTTTTCCGCGACACGCTTTCAGCAAAGCAGCTCAGCAACATCCTTCATGTTTGGAATACAGAACTTCCGTCACTTGTTTTATGGAGTCAGTTCCTGCTTTACCGCGAGAAATGTTCAGAAACTGTGGCGGCGCCGATGGTTCCGTATATCAATGAGAATGAAGTTTTGCCTGAAGATTTGATTCAAACATTTAAGGGCAACTATGCCGACGGCGTTCTGCGAGCAGAATTTATGAAAAAGCGTGTGCTTTCAACTTTCATCAAAGAAGTCCATGAAAACAAGATTCAGAAATTCGCGGAATTAGATGAAAAAGTGATTACCAAAAACAGAGAGCGCGTCAATGTTGAAATTTATAAGCGTATGCCGCAGATTTATGTCGGCGCGTCCCGCGAATCAGAAGCAGGCGTTCTCCTCAATGAATTCAACAAGAAAAAAGCACACATGCCGATCCGCCGCTTGATGTCAAGTGCGGGCGGACTGATTCAGAAAATCAAACCGTGCTTTATGATGAGCTCGCTTTCGATTGCGCAGTACTTAGAACCGCAGCACACTTCATTCGATGTCGTTATTTTTGACGAAGCCAGTCAGGTCAGACCGGAAGATGCACTCGGCGCACTTCTCAGAGGCCGTCAGGTTGTTGTGATGGGCGACTCGAAGCAGCTTCCGCCGACAACGTTCTTTGAAAATTTATTGGAAGCGGATGACGAATATAATGAAGACGCCTCTTTTTATTCTGATGTGGAAAGTGTTCTCAATATCTGTAAGCGCAGTTTCCCGTACAAAACGCTGCGCTGGCACTACAGAAGCCGTCACGAATCATTAATTGCCGTTTCCAACAATGAATTCTACGGCAACCATTTGTATGTTTATCCATCGCCGCTTCACGAAGACAAAAATATGGGTCTTCGATTCAGACATGTTAAAGATTCTGTTTATGAACGCGGTAAGACCGGTGTGAACCGTGAAGAAGCACGTGTTGTCGCTCAGGAAGTGATGCGCCACTTCATTCAGTTCCCGGATAAAACGCTCATGGTCGGAACATTTAACGTGAAGCAGCAGGAAGCGATTCAAAAAGAAGTGGAAGAGCTTGTTAAAAGCAGTCCCGGCTTTGAAAAGTATTTCACCAACGAAAACGGTGAAAATTTCATGGTTAAAAATATCGAAACGATTCAGGGTGACGAGAGAGATGTTATTTTCGTCAGTATCGGTTTCGGTTTCGATCAAGAAGGACGTTTATCTAAAAACTTCGGCCCGCTCAACAGAGACGGCGGCGAACGCCGTTTAAATGTTTTGTTCACGCGTGCCAGAGAGAAATGTGTTATCTTTTCAAACTTTAAAGCAATCGACCTCCACGTCACCGATGACGATCCTGCCGGTCTTCGTGTTTTAAAATCATTCTTAGAATATGCTGAAACGAAAGAAATTATCAGTAAGATGCCGGAATATGAACCGGACGAAGTGACTTTTGACGAATCAGTCGCCACATTCCTGAGGGAAAACGGCTTTATGATTCATCAGAAAATCGGCTGCGCCGGCTACAAGATGGATATGGCGATTGTGAACGAAGAAGTTCCCGGCCACTATATTATCGGTATTGAATGTGATGGTCCCCAATATTTCACATCTCGTGTTGCCCGCGACCGCGACCGTTTAAGACACGGCGTTCTGGCCGGACTCGGCTGGCAGTTGTACCGTGTATGGTCAACCGATTGGTATTTGAATCCGCAGAAAGCACGCAAAAACTTGCTTGATGCGATTGCAAAAGCCAAGGAAAATGCCAAAAAGATTGAAGCACCCGTTGAATTTGAATTCGATGACGAAGAAGTCACTGTTACGGTGACGGATGAAAAAGAAATCGAAAAAATGATTCAAATTATCAATGAAAGAGAAGCGGAAAGCCGCAGACAGAAGAAAGCACAAGCTGAATCTGAGGCAGCAGCAGTTGAAGCAGCGACAGCAGCATCGGCAAAAGAAGATGCTGAAACCGTTTCTGATGATGAGAAAGAAGAAACCGAAGCGATTGTTTCAGATATTGAAGAAGCGGAAAGCGCAGACGAAGAGCCGGTTGAAGTTTTAAGCTCATCTGAACCGGAACAGGAAGCGGAAGTTTCCAACGAAGTTGCTGAGGAAGAAGAAATCATTGAAACAATTGAAGAATCCGCACCGGCAATTGAAGAAGAAATCGTTGAGCCGATTGAGGAAATAAAAGAGGAAGAAGAAAAAACATCCGACCTCGCTGAAGAAACGGAAGTTAATGAAACGGTTGAAGAAGAAATTAAACCGGAAGAGGAAGTCATCAAACCGGAAGAAGAAACCATAAAATCTGAGGAAGGAATTGCTGAGCAGCCTGAAGAGGAAAATGTTGAGCAGCCCGAAGAGGAAATTGTTGAATATCGTCCGGAAAAGCCGAAAGCGGAAAAACAGAAAAAAGAAAAAGTTATTGAGAAGGATGAATCTGAAAAAGAAGCCGATGCTTCGAATTTGGATGACGACATCACTCTTGATGATGAAGACTTTGACGATTCCGATGAAGATTATGATGATCCGTTCAGCGATATTAGAAAACTGCCGGATGATATTACCGATGAGAAACTGTTCAATGTCGAACCTCTGATTCAGGGCGGTGTTCCGGATTATGCGCCTTATTCAAAAATTGATTTGCCGTCAACTGAAAACTTGCTGGAAATTCCGCGTCACAAGATGGAACATGAAATTGTTGAAATCGTCGCGCATGAAGGTCCGATTCACAAGGAGCAGCTGATTTTAGAAATAAAACAGCGCTGCGATGTTAAGCGATTGACAAAAGCGATGCGCGATATGATTATCCGTGAGATTTCTTCGGCGGAAAAATCCAATTACATCCGCGTCCGCGGCAATTTCTTGTGGCCGGCCAAAGTCAGAGGCTGCATTGTCAGAAAGAGAACGGGCGATTTGCTCAACATCGACTGGATTTCGGATGAAGAAATCCTTCAGGCTGTTGTTTATGTTTTAAAGACACAATATTCAACACCGCAGGAGCAGCTGACAAAACGCGTGTCCCAAATTTTCGGATTTAAAATTATGAGACCGGCGGTCAAAGCACAAATAGATGAAGTGATTAACAAAGCTGTTGCAGAAGGTAAAATTGTTCACTTGCCCAACGGCAAAATTTACTTAGACGAATAAGTGAAACCACTCTTAGCATAATGAAAAGAAATTGAAAATTAAAAGAACTCATAAATAGGGAGGAAAAAACGATGAAAAATATTTGGCATGATTTTCCGGCAGATCGAATACAGCCGGATAACTTTTTCGCCTGTATCGAAATTCCGAAAGGCGGAAAAATCAAATACGAACTGGATAAAGAAACGGGTCTCCTGATGATGGACCGCGTTCTTTACACATCCACGCACTATCCGGCAAATTACGGTTTTATTCCGCGCACATATGCCGATGACAACGATCCGCTTGATGTTTTAGTTCTTTGCAGTGAAGAGCTTGAACCGCTGTCAATCGTTTCCTGTTTCCCAATCGGCGTCATCACAATGATTGACGGCGGCGCTCTGGATGAAAAAATCATTGCGCTTCCTTTCGGCGATCCGATGTACAACAATTATAAAGAAATTCAGGACCTGCCAAAACATGTCGCTGACGAAATGATGCATTTCTTTGAAGTTTACAAAGCGCTTGAAGGCAAAGAAACAGTGATTGAAAACGTTTCAGGGGCAGCGGAAGCAAAAGAAATTATTTCCTCTTGCATTGAAAAGTATAAACTGAAATTCGAAGGACAGCAATAATTTATTTTACTTTTTTGGCGGCTCGTTCGCGTGCGAGCTGCATCATTTTTCCAAAAGAATAAACGGCAAAATTGATGTCGCTTTTTTCATTTTATTATACTCTAATAATATGTACCTGCCAAACGCAGCAATTAATTGCTGTATGGAATGTAATTATTTTGATGGTATCGGTTACTGCATTTCATTTCTTTTTTATTATATGCACCTGCCCATGCAAAAATAATTTCCACTTGGAGTCAGGTTACTGTTGCCACTTGGAGTCAGATTGCTGTTGCCACTTGGAGTCAGGTTACTGTTGCCACTTGGAGTCAGGTTACTGTTGCCACTTGGAGTCAGGTTACTGTTGCCACTTGGAGTCAGGTTACTGTTGCCACTTGGAGTCAGGTTACTGTTGCCACTTGGAGTCAGGTTACTGTTGCCACTTGGAGTCAGGTTACTGTTGCCACTTGGAGTCAGGTTACTGTTGC
>JAJDHP010000088.1 GCA_030266245.1 Methanimicrococcus sp. OttesenSCG-928-J09 | reverse complement strand
GTTAAATGGAAATTTACGGATTCGTACCTCTAATTTAATGGGATAACATTTACTTCAATTGATACGATTGTTATTGTTTTTGCATATATTTATTAATTAAATGCACCTGCCCATGCAAAACTAATTGCCACAGCTACCTTACCGATTCCGTTTTGCTACAGCTGCCTTACCGATTCCGTTTTGCCACAGCTACCTTACCGATTCCGCTTGCTGCAACGGCTTAACTTTTTGCATTTGCTGTTTGCATTTGTACTGCTGCCATTATCGCATCCGTCCGCTCGCGCGAACACAACAAATTTCAAAGAAATCAATAAAATGACCCGCTGTTTTTTAAGCATTTTAAAAAGTATTCAAAATCCGTAAAACGATAAAGAAAAAAAGAAGCATAAGCTCAAAATAAAAAAGGAAAGGATGAATGAATCATGAATTATAAGTTATAAATCATGAATATGAACTTCATTCAATCGCTGACATCGCGTAAATATTCCAGTTCTTCATCGGGATGATCGGCTGTGATGACTTTGCACGGCAACGGCGTACGGCTGTCGCCGGCAAGAAGCTTTTTGGCATGATCTTTACAGTCACACATGAGTGTTTCTAACGGACAGTTGGCATCAATGCCGGCAGCACCGCTGTGGCCTCCGCCTGTTCCGTTATATTTATCGCCGACATCTTCCATCAGCTTTCCGAGATTTACACCGGATAGAATCATATCTCTTTTTGCACGGCCGCTGACGCGAACGCTTGAACCGTCTTTGACTGAACCGACAAACGCAATATCCGCGCCGATGTTGGTCAGCATGGACGCTGCGGCGCCGCCGAATGAACTGACATTTGTTGTCGCAATCAAACAATCGCCGACACGCTCCACCTCGCAGCGCATAGCTGCTTTGAGCATCGCGATGCGGATGGAAATATCCTGCGGCGTTGCCGCCATCAGTTCCAATGCGTCGAAATAATCAACACCGCTGACTTCCATGATTCCCGAAAGCGTTTTGAAAGTGCTTGAATTCGCGTGTTTCAGATGACCCGTGTCCGTTATAATTCCCGTAATCATGGCAAGACCCATTTTCGGGGAAATCGGAATACCCGCAGCGTTGAGAATTCTGAAAATAATCTCAACCGTCGAGGTGGTTTCTTCGTGAATATAATATTCAGCGTCATCTAAAAGCGCTGTTGTCGAATGGTGATCGATCAAGCAAAACTTTTCAAGTTTTAAATCATTGAGCTGACCGCGTGTTGATGTGTCAACAACGACTGTAATGTCATAGTCATCCGGATTTGGACAGAGGACGACGGGAATATCAAGTTTGTCGATGAGATTGGCCGCGACGCGGTTGCAGTCATCCACAACACCGATTGTTCCGCCGACCGCTTCGGCAAGCGTATAAGCGCTTCCGACAGCATCGGGATCCGCATTTCTGTGGCAGACGTAGAGTATGTTCCGGTAATCCAGGAGGCGATTGAAGAATTCTAAATCGTTAACCCTCATAGATGTCACGGCTGAGATTAATCTTCGTCCTCGCCGCCGCCGGAAGTTCCGATCATGCTTTGAAGCTGCTCTTGAAGCTGTTTAAATCTGGAATTTAAACGCTCTTCCTGACGTTCGATCGACTGAACCCTTAAAGAAAAAGATTCCTGGCGTTCTTTTAAGGATGTTAAAAGAGACGCTTTATCAGATTTAATCATCAGTTCGCCGACGGATTTGTAAACAACAGCGTCGTCGGCTGATTTTTCCAGCTCTTCGATTGCCATTTCTGTTTCTTTAACCATCACGTCAATTTGAGACTTCTGCATGGCAAGCGTCTGCGCCTGCTGCTGAACTTGTTGTATTTGTGCAATTTGATTTTGAACTTGAGGGGATAATTCCGAACTCATAAGTGTTTCACCTGTTCAAACAAGAGGAGATAAAAACATTAAAATGTTTCTGCCAAGAATTGCCGACAGTGAAGATAGGAGCCGGCGCGATGACAAATATTATTCGGAAGATGGATCCGATATAGCGGAAATAAATGAAAAAACGGAAACGTGTTTCGTACATTATGTAAAAAACGGAAGTAGATTTTGTACACTTT
>JAJDHP010000087.1 GCA_030266245.1 Methanimicrococcus sp. OttesenSCG-928-J09 | reverse complement strand
TTTCCGTTTTGCAGTGGGAGGGAGGTGTTTACTGAAAAATCGCTCCGCGATTTTTGCGGCTGCCGCCGCAGTAATAATGAACGAACGCCACGCGCGCGAGTTGCTGCATTTTTTACAAAATAACATAAAACCGATAATACAACTTTTCATCTTTCTATTTTTATTACATGCACCTGCCGAACGAAAAAGTAATCAGCACTTGGAATCAGATTTAGTTTCCATATGGGTTGAGGTGTTTGTTTTCCATATGGAGTCAGGTTGCCGTTTGCAGTGGGAGGGAGATGTTTACTGAAAAATCGCGAAGCGATTTTTGCGGCTGCCGCCGCAGCAATAATTTGTCTGCCGCCCGCCGCGCGCGAGCTGCCGCATTTTTCACAACTATAAAATTAAAAAACAAATCTGAATTTTTTGGAAACAAAAAAAAGAATCCAGATTGTTTGACCCTAAAATTTAAAAGAAAGACCCGCTTCTTTTACATATATTTCAGAATCATTATTCAGAATTGGGAATCAAGAATCAGGTTACATCATGTATCAAAAAATATCAGCGGCCGGCAAAAAAATTGTACAATCGGGTTTGGTTGAAGCAAATTTCGGAAACATCAGCGCCCGTTCCGGATCTGGAAATTCTTTTGTGATTACGAAAACGAAAACGGCGCTGGATGAAATCAGTGCAGCTGATGTTGTTGAAGTTCCGATTTTGGATCAGCCGGAAGATACGCTGACAGATTCTTTGACGGCAGCAGCGATTGAAAAAACCGCCTCTTCCGAAACTCCCGTTCACCGCCGAATATATTTAGAAACAGATGCAAAAGTCATCATTCACGCGCATTGCCAATACGCGGTTGTCATGTCGCTCTTGGAAAATGAAGCCGGCAACACATCTCTCGTTCCCGTCGACAGTGAAGGGAAATTATTTTTAAAAGAAATCCCGATCATCAGCGGCGGCATCGGAAGCGATGAATTGGCGAAAAATGCGGCGAATGCTTTTAAAGATAAAAAAACAAAGGGCGTTATCGTTCTCGGACACGGAACAATTGCAGTCGGCGATACTTTGGATGAAGCGTACAACATCACGGCGCAGCTGGAACATTCCGCAAAAATCAAATATTTATATGCAAAAGCCAAAAATTTATTTTGAGAGCTTGAGCGGAATTGTTATTTAAATTGTTATTTATTTATAGGTAAACAAACAACTATAGGACATATAATTAAACAAAATAAGGAAATAATTCAATGGCAGCCAACTCGCTCAGACCGTATGTCGCAGGAGTCATCGTTGACCCGATCGCAAAAATATTCATTAAAGTCGGCATCTCTCCAAACACCCTTTCAATTATTTCATTCATCTTTTCTGTATTGGCAGGCATTTTTTACTATTTGGCAGGCGATGATTATTTCGGAATCGCCGCTCCTTACTACTTCTTACTTGTCGCAGCCATCTGCGTCCTGATTAATTCAGGATTGGATGCACTGGACGGCGCCGTTGCGCGTCTGCGCGGCATTGCCGGCAAAAAAGGTGACTTTTTAGATCACGTGATTGACCGCTACGCCGACGTATTCATTATTTCCGGTATCATTTTCGGCGGATTCTGTCCGTGGTGGATCGGAATCATCGCACTTGCAGGCGTTCTCTTAACAAGCTATCTCGGAACGCAGGCGCAGGCAATGGATATCGGCAGATATTACGGCGGCATCATGGGACGCGCTGACAGACTCATTATAATATTAGCCGCCTCATTTGCTGATTTCGGCTACATCGCCTGGTACGGCACAGCAGCAGCCTTTTGGGGATTTTCATTCCTCGGATGGGCAATGTTAATTATCGCAATCGGTTCACACATTACAGCATTCCAGAGAATTTATCACATTTGGAAAGCGTTGGACAGAGAAGACAAAGCGGCAAAAGCTGCCGAACAAAAAAATGAAACAGCATAATTAAGCAAAATAATTAAGCAAAAATAAACAATTCTGAAAAACAATGTCCAACGAATCTTTTATTTATTTAGACCATGTCGCCGACACCCGCTTCATCGCGTACGGCGGCTCATTAGAAAAAGTCTTTGAAAACGCGGCGCT
>JAJDHP010000086.1 GCA_030266245.1 Methanimicrococcus sp. OttesenSCG-928-J09 | reverse complement strand
ACCGATTATTACCTGCGGTAAAACATTAATTCCTGTGACAAGACTTTCCGTCGGCTTCGCCAGCGGCGGATTTGAAGGCGGCAGCAAAGCCGGAGCAAGCGATCTTGCAAAAGTGCCGTACGGCGGCGGCGGCGGTGCCGGCGCAAAAGTCGAACCTGTTGCTTTTATTGTTATTGACGGCGACAAAACTGAAATTTTAACGCTGAACGAATCTAAATTAGAAGATGAAATCGTTAAATTCCTCAGCATGATCCCGTCCATCATTGATAAGGTCAAAGCAGCTAAAAAAGATAAAGAACCCAAAGCCAGAATCATCGAAGTCAATGATGATTGCTGAAATTATTACACCACTCCGGTAAACGGATTCGGGCGTTATGACTGTTCAGACGGCTCTGCTTACAATCGGTCACTACTTGCTGCTCGCAGTCGGGCTGATTTTTCTTCTTTTAATTATTCTGTTAGCAGCCGCTCTGATTTTCACTCTTTTCATGCGCCTTTACGCCGATATTTCTATTCGTTTCAATAACGGTTTCAGAAAAAAAATCAATGTTCGGCTCAAAATGCCGTTCTATGAATACGTTTTATTTGATTCCGATGATTTTGAAGACGATGATTTTGAAGACGAGGATGAAGAAGATGATGGAAACGAAGCCGAAGATGAATCCGAAAACGATTCCGAGCTGCCCGAAGATTCCGGAGAAAACAAAAATATTTATCACGTTATTGTAACGGATGAAAAAATCAGCGTTCTGACAACAGAATCCAAAAAGTTCAGCAGCGATTATGAAATAATCGTTCATACCGATGTCGTTTCTGAAACAGAAACTTTGATTATTGAAGATGAAACCGCCGAAACAGTTGAAACATCTGTCATTGAATATGAAGTTGAAATTGAAAGCAACAGTTTTGAAGAAATCAGCGAAGAAGCGGGAATCGGAGCAGATGAAGAAGGCGATGTTGATGAGGATTATGATGAAATCGGTGAAGAAGATGATGAAAACGATGAGGAAATTGATGAAGAATCCGACAGTGATTTCTTTGATGATTTGGGAGATTTATCGGACCTCTCCGGCGCTTATGATGAAATAAAAAGATATGTCGACCTTTCCGACCCTCAACAATTCGTTTCCGATTCTATCGGCGCTGCTCTTCGAATTTCAAAAGTTTCGGCCCGGTTTGCCGGCGATTTAATGCTTCAGACAGATATTGATGAAATGGAAGCCGATGTTATTTACGGTCTATCCGATCCTGCAAACACAGCCATATCTTTTGGCGCCGCTCATTCTTTTAAGGCGGCTGTTTACGCTTATTTAGTTGATGTTGAAGAAAAAACCCGCTCTTCCAAGAAAAGAAAGAAAGCAGGAGAACTCGGTGCTATTGTCCGCGATGACATCCGTATTATTCCTGATTTGACAAGTGAAACATTTGAAGCGGATGCCGACATGGTTTTTTCGTTCAGGATTTCCAAAATTTACGTTCCAACACTTCGATTCCTATTGAACAAAAACACGCGCTGGGTTCTTCGAAGATATGTTTACAAATATTTTGTTAAGCAGTATATCAAAACGTGGAAAGAAGAGCGCCGTCAAAAGAAAGAGACTAAAAAAGCTCAGCGCAAATCGAAATGATCTGATTTTTACAGAAGTAACTGTAACGAAGTCGGTTCGATACACATGGTAAACTGAATCTGTTAGGTACACGTGGTAAACGGAATCGGTGGTACACATGGTAAACGGAATCGGTGGTACACATGGTAAACTGAATCTGTTAGGTACACATGGTAAACGGAATCGGCGGTACATATGGCACGTTCGCGCAGCGAACGGAATACTCTTAAAATGAGCAGATACATGTGCTTAGCATACTGTTTGCTGTAAATTGCTATCCTTAAATTGCAATAAATATATCATTTATTTTCATCTCTTTTTTATTATATGCACCTGCCGAACTCAAAACTAATTGGCAGTGGGAGGCGGTGTTTTACCACTTGGGGTCAGGTTTCTGTTGCCGGTTGGAGTCAGGTTTCCGTTTTGCAATTGGAGTCAGGTTTCCGTTTTGCAATTGGAGCCAGGTTTCCGTTTTGCA
>JAJDHP010000085.1 GCA_030266245.1 Methanimicrococcus sp. OttesenSCG-928-J09 | reverse complement strand
CGAAATGAACTCAGAGTTCAATTTAAACGCAATTTGAATGCGTTTAGAGCGTAATTAATCTCTTCATATCATTTTCGACATCAGTATTTTTGCTGACATTAAATGTCTTGATTAAAACATCCAAAACGGTCGATGACAAACATGCGGGAAGTGTCGGACCGATGACGATGTTTTGAACGCCCAGTGAAAGAAGCGCCAAAAAGACAAGGGTTGCTTTTTGTTCATACCAGGCAATGTTAAAGACAAGCGGCAGGTCATTTACACTTTCAAGACCGAATGCTTTGACAAGCTCAGTTGCGATAACGACAAGCGAATAGCAGTCGTTGCACTGACCGGCATCCAAGACACGCGGAATGCCGCCGATGTCGCCCAAATTGAGTTTATTGTATCTGTATTTGGCGCAGCCTGCTGTTAATATGATCGTGTTGTCGGGAAGCGCTTCAGCAAATTCGGTATAGTAAGACCTTTCTTTGTGTCTGCCGTCACAGCCGGCCATGACAACGAACTTTTGAATGTCGCCTGCTTTGACCGCGTCAATGACTTTGTCGGCAACGGAAAGCACAGAATTGTGTGCAAAGCCGGTCATTACAGTTCCATTTTCAATTTCTGTCGGCGCGGGACACTTCTTTGCAAGTTCAATGATTTCAGTGAAATCTTTGCTGCCGTCCGATTTTGCAGTGATGTGCTTAATTTTAAGTTTGTCATCACTGTAGCCGACCATGTTTGTTGTGTACAGGCGGTCAGCATAAGTATCCTTAGGTGGGACAAGACAGTTGGTTGTCATTAAAATCGGACCGTTGAAGCTTTCAAATTCCGATTTTTGGTGCCACCAGGAGTTGCCGTAATTGCCGATGAAATTATCATACTTTTGGAAGAACGGATAACCGTGTGCCGGAAGCATTTCGCCATGTGTGTAAACATCAACGCCGGATCCTTTGGTTTGTTCAAGCAGCATTTCCAAATCTTTGAGATCGTGACCGCTGATTAAAATTCCCGGATTTTTGCCGACACCTGTTGAAACGGAAGTCGGGACAGGAATACCGTAGGTTTCGGTGTTGGCAGAGTCCAGCATGGACATAATTTTAACGCCGATGCTGCCGCATTCCATCAGCAATGCGACCATTTGATCGACATTCGGTTTTTCAAGCGGTGAATCTTCAATGGTTGAGACCAATGCTTTTTCAATGAACTGATAAACATCATCGCTTTCAGAGTTCAGAATTAAAGCGTGGATTCCGTAAGCGGAAATTCCTTTCAGACCGTAAACGAGTGTTTCGCGAAGTGAACGGACATCAACATTTTCTGTTGAAAGAACGCCGATTTCTTCTGCTGTTTTTGCCATCAGGTCGTCATAAGTAATCACAGCGGCGTTGGGCGCGTGTGGTCCGGGCGGAGCGCCGTCGTGAACGGCGTTTCTGACAACATCACGGCGCGCGAGGGTTTCTTTAATCATCTTTTCAAAGTACGCGGCGTCGAAATTGACATTTGTCAGCGTTGAAAAGAGCGCTTCCATGACGAACGGACCGAAATCGGGATCGTTGCATCCTTTTGTGCGGCCGCGGCTGTTGCAGAACGCATAGCCTTTCAGCGCGTAAATAAGCTGATCCTGAAGAAGAGCGACATCTCCTTTTTTACCGCACATGCCGTTCATTGTACAACCTGTGCCGTTCATTGTTTCTTCGCATTGATAACAGAACATTTTTTATCCTCTCTGAAATTTCGTTATTTGGCAAATGCCGATAGAATATAATATCATCACAAATATATAATTTAGTCCATATTAACCAGAATTTGTATAATTCATCATGATATATCGTTTTTCAAAAACATTCAAAATCGTCTTTGATTAAAGAATATCTTTGAGATACTTGATAGTAAGATGATATTCATTTAAATAGTAGAAAGTTTCTTATCGGATACTATGAAGGAATGTACAATTTACAAGATCACCGACCTTGTCGGAAAAAAATGGACGCTTTGCATTCTTCACGAATTATACAAAGGAAACATGTGTGACAAGCGTTTTAATGAGCTGAAATTACATTTAAACGACATCACGCCAAAAACATTGTCAACCCGCCTCAAAGAAATGGAACAGGAAGGTTTGATTATAAAAACGGTCGATTCGTCAACGTTCCCGGTCAAATGTGAATATTCGTTAACGGAGAGCGG
>JAJDHP010000084.1 GCA_030266245.1 Methanimicrococcus sp. OttesenSCG-928-J09 | reverse complement strand
CTGTTTTTGAATTTCATTGAATTACAGGTACGAATCTCCAATTCCTCATTTTCCTCGCTGCGCTCGAAAAACTCGAAATTGGAGGTGGTTGCTTGAGATTTTATTTGGGAAGAATGAAAAACAAAAATGAAAAACGAAATAAAAAAGATAAAGAAATAATAAAACGTGGGGCCGGTGAGATTTGAACTCACAACCGACGGGTCTCTCCGAATTGTCGATTCGTCGACACTCATACAAGCACTTTCAGCGCTCCAACGGTTCCTCATCACATTTCCCCGTCGGGAATTGCTCGGTTGACCCGTTGCTCATCATTAAATATCCGCTGGAGCCCATCGCCCTACCAGGTTAGGCCACAGCCCCTCAGTTTTATTATATAAACAAAGTGGTTTGCATTTGAAAATGGAAACAAATACACAAATGCAACCGTAATAGGAAATTCTTCATTAAAAATGTTTTGAAAATTTCCCCCGTGCAACAGGTAGAAAGAGAATAATTAAATATAGCCTTAACGGTCATAAAAGTAAGTTTGAACAGAAATAAACAAAGTTAAAAGAGGAACAGCATGGCACTTTTAGAAAACATGGATTGGGTTGACTGGATTCTGATTCTCTTAATCATTATTTTTTTGCTGATGATTATCAGAAACGTGTACCGCTTAATGAAAAGAAGAAACGAATTTATGTCGTACAAGGAAATGCAGGAACAATACAAACGCGAACATGAACAACATGCCGAATCAAGAATGCACGCCGTGGATGTTGAATTTGAAGACGGAGCTGAAACCGGTGCCGGTGAAGATGACGATTGAAAAAGCGTTAATTATTTCATTTTGATTTTATTCAAAAAATGACTATCCTTTTCTTTTTCTTTCTTTTTTATGGCAAATGATTGTCAAACAAAAAGAAGAACGGCGTCGCGCGCGAATCGCTGCATTTTTTGGTGTTGATGAAAAGCAGTTTTGTCTTTCTCATTTAAAGTTGACACTTTATTGGCTACTGCTACTGATTGGCATAGATATTTGTTATTGCCATTCGTATTCTGTATATTGCTGCTGCCAATTATATTCCATATGTATCTGCTCATTTTGATAACATCCGTTCGCTGCGCGAACGTGCCATATGTACCTTACTGTTTCTGTTTTCCATATGCACCTTACCGATTCCGTCTACCATTGCTACCTTACCGGATTCGTTTGCGGTTTTGAAGTTTTAATGAATTATATTGTCGCCGCCATTTTATGATTTCCAAAAACCGAACCATGTTTTTCGGATAATTCTTCAAAATCGTCCCGCTCGCGCGCGCCGCCATCGGCCATCCGAAAAAACTGCTTGTCAAAACAAATTCCGCGCCCCGAAAAATCTTCATAGATATCAATGACAAATTACAGCAAGATTTATAAACACCGAGATTTTACATTATAAGCGGTGAGCTTAATGCTTCTTGTCAATGCAGTAATCAAAATCAAACCCGGAACGGAAAAAGAATTTCTTGAAAAAGTCCAGCCGCTGTTAAAAGCGAGCAGAAACGATGAAGGATGCATCAGCTACGGTCTTTACAAAAGCGCTGAAGAAGAAAACTCATTCATGATGATTGAACAGTGGACAAGTCCCGAAATGCTGGACAAACACACAAAAGAACCGCATTTCATCCAATTCGGCAAAGACGCCGGACCTTTGATGGCAGCGGAATTAGAAATTAAAACTTATCCTGTTGCGGAATAACACCTTTGTGTTATAATGCACGGAATAAAATATAAATAAAATATAAAAAACACAAACAATCAAAAACGGTATTGTGAAACAGCAATACAAAAAAATAAAATCAATAAACACTATTAGTAGCAAAAAACAATAAAAAAAGGCGGACCGGAGTTTTTCCGAGATCCGCCTTATTTTTTTGATTATTTATTAATTATTTATGCTCCTTCCGGAATCTTTTCTGCAAATTTCGTATAAGACCAAAGCTGATAAATCAGCACGATCGGAACGAAAATCAAAGCCGCGTAGAACATCAGTGAAAGTGTCAGCTGGCTGGAAGCGCCGGCAAAGATACTGACGCCGAATTCCGGGTTAATCGTTGACTTCAAGATGTACGGATAAAGCGTAACAACGCCGGTCGCCGCGCCGAAGAAAATCGTTCCGAGGTTCGCAATAAACGCGAAGAACGGACGGTCGGATTTCTTAACGGCAAGGAAAATACACGCCAAAGCGCAAACCACCGCAATTGCCGGAA
>JAJDHP010000083.1 GCA_030266245.1 Methanimicrococcus sp. OttesenSCG-928-J09 | reverse complement strand
AGTATAGAGAATTATTATCTGACATCGGCGATTTGGAAATTATGGTTATCGTTATTCCCGATCCTTCGAGAAACGGCCGCGCTCTCAGTTATATGTTCACTTCTCCTTATCTCACAATTGTGCCGGATTCCGAGATTCACAAAATTGTCAAAGAAGCGATGGCGGATACGATGGATGGTATCGCTGCTCATTATTCTCAGACAAATACTGATCCGATAACTCCTGCGGTTTTAAGGATTGAAGTCAGTAAAGAAACGGTTCTGCGTTATTGCCGTTCGCCGAACGATTTCTGCCATAGCTGATTTGTATGTTTGTATGTGTGTGTTTGTGTGTCTTTTCAGATTCGCCATCTACAAAATAATTCGCTATAACGAAAATATTTATATTCGGTGAAATCCTTCTCCTGTTGAAGCTTACTTCAAAAAAGGAGGATTTTACTTTATGAAAATGTGTATTATTTATTGGAGCGGTACCGGAAATACCGAAGCGATGGCCAATTTAATTTGTGAAGGCGCTGTCTCTGCCGGTGCTGATGTTACGCTTAAAGAAGTTTCATCCGCGGCAGTTTCCGACATCACAGATGCGGACATCGCTGTTTTCGGCTGCCCGGCAATGGGCGATGAAATTTTAGAAGAAGATGAATTTGAGCCGTTCATGAATACTGTTACAAGTATGCTGAATGGAAAGAAAATCGGTCTTTTCGGCTCCTATGATTGGGGAGACGGTGAATGGATGCGTATCTGGGAATCGGATGTCAAAAAAGCAGGCGCCGTTTTGCTCAAAGAAGGGCTTATCATTAATTTAGAACCGGCCGGAGATGATGTTGAATTGTGCCGCGAATTCGGAAAAGAAATTGCAGGTATGTAAGTCAATAAAGTCAATATAATCTAAATCTGATACAGTCTACTTTTATTTTCACTTTTTTAATGTCGCCCCTCTCGGATGCAGCGTCATAATTTTCTGTGACGCTGTTTATCCGATTTTAAAAATACTCTTTTTCGGTTTTGATTTTTTATTTTTTAATTTTTTAATATTTTTATTTTTGACAGGCGGAGGATAGAAAAATAGACCGAAAAAATAGATCGAAAAATAGATAGAAAAATGAAGTAAAACAGAATAATTTATATCTTTAAAAGGCACTCATGTAAAAATTCAGAACGATTGCGAGAATTCGAATCTTTCTGACGCGGCGCCCCAAAGGAAGCGGCGCTGTTTAGTGAATTTATTATACGGAGTTTTTTGATGACCCCTGAAGAGAAGATCGAACGAATTAAATACAACGTGGACGAAGTCGTCACGGACGAAGAACTGACAGAACTGATAAAAAGCAATCCTGCGCCTAAGGTTTATGTCGGTTATGAGCCCAGCGGACGAATTCATATGGGACACGTTCTGACGGTCAACAAATTGTTGGACTGCCAGAAAGCCGGCTGTGAAGTGATTGTTTTACTTGCGGACGTCCACGCTTATCTCAACAAGAAAGGCACTTTTGAGGAAGTCCGTAAAATTGCGGACTATAACAAGCGCTGCTTTATCGCGCTCGGTTTGAGCGAAGAAAACACAAAATTCGTTTTGGGTTCTGACTATCAGTTGGGTGAAGAATATATGCTCAATGTTTTGAAGATGGCCAAAACCGTCACCTTAAACCGCGCCACCCGCAGTATGGATGAGGTCGGCCGCGCCATGGACAATCCGATGGTTTCTCAGCTTGTCTACCCGATTATGCAGGCGATTGACATCGCGCTTTTGGATGTCGACATTGCTGTCGGCGGCACTGACCAGCGTAAAATTCACATGCTTGCCCGCGAGCATCTCAAAGAACTCGGCTTCAAGACGCCGGTCTGCATTCACACGCCGATTATTTCCGGTTTTGACGGCAATAAAATGTCTTCTTCAAATGACAATTTCATTTCCGTTGACGACACCGCCGAAGATGTCGCCAATAAAATCAAAAAAGCATACTGCAAGCAGGGCGACCTTGAACAAAATCCGATTATGGAACTTTTCAAATACCACATTTACCCGCGCTACGAATCAATTACAATTGAGAAGCCGGAAAAATTCGGCGGCAACGTCACTTTCAATTCTTATCAGGAATTGGAAACCGCGTTCGCCGAAGAAAAAGTTCATCCGATGGACTTAAAGAGCGCCTGCGTCAAATATCTCAACGAGATTTTGGACCCGGTCAGAGCTGTTTTGCTTTAAGTTTTATTTTATTCAACAGAGCGGAGTTTTCTCTGCTTTTTCTTTTCATTTTTTTCTTTTTTATTAAATACCGTTGGTGCTTTTTTCAATCT
>JAJDHP010000082.1 GCA_030266245.1 Methanimicrococcus sp. OttesenSCG-928-J09 | reverse complement strand
ATATATTATAAAGTTCTTACTTTTTATTTATTTAAAAAAATAATCTTTGTAAAAATATTTTCGAATATAATTATTCATGAAAATTAATGATTATTTATTTAACTCGGCTCTGATTTTATTTGATTTTAAAGCCACTGTATGCTTTCGAAAACGAAACAGAGGTCTGAGTTAACGTATAAAAGGGGTTAAAATTATGGAACACAAGAATCGTTTATTTATGCTGCTTTTGGTAGCAGGTATCGTTTTAGTAATGATGAGTGGAATGGCTGTTGCGGCTAATCAAACTATAACTCTTTCCGGTTCCGGAAATCCGGTTTATTCTGCTTCAGATTTTCCCGATTTTAATGCTGAAACCGATTATTTGATATTGTCGGGTACTTTGACTGGGACTGTCACCATTAATTCAGATATGAAAGTTCTTCTTAACGGTGTGACAATTACACAACCAAGCAATCAAGATAGTACACAAGACGGGGCGTTAATGATTGGGTCCGGAAAAACTGTTACTTTGTATTTGGCTGATGGTAAAACAAATACAATCACAGGGGCAGATGGATTCAATAAATTAACAGGGCTTGAGGGTTCTTTTCAAGGATATGATGATCCTCCTGCTTCCGGTAAAGCAGGCATTTCGGTTCCACAATCCTCTACTCTTATTATTACAACTCTTGCCGACTCTGCCGGCTCTGGTATATTAATCGCAAATGGGGGAGATGGTTTCGGATATACAGGAAATGCTGGTTATAATTGTTGGGCATCAGGTGGCGGCGCAGGTATTGGCGGGCGAGGAGGATATGATGGCAATGCTAAAAATGCACCTGGGGTCGGATCTATTAGTATTCTTAGTGGCAATATTTATGCGACAGGTGGTGCAGGCGGCTCGATAAGTACATCCAAAGGCACTTTCATAAATGGGGGCGCTGGGCGTGATATTGGTGGTGGCGGTGGTGTTTTAAGAAAAGGAACTGGAACCGATTATGATCGTGCTGGTTCCGAGGGGGGAAACGTTATATCCATCACTATTTCAGGCGGCACTGTTAATGCAAATACTTATGGTATCGGCGGCGGAAATGGTGGCGATTCTCGTACCGGTAACGATGGTGGTGGCCGTGGTGGGTCTGCTGTCGTTACAATTACCGGCGGAACGGTTAATGCCGGTGCACCTGCGGGTTCTGCAGCAATCGGCGGCGGTAACGGCGGTCAACCATATGATGCGTCGGGTTACGGCGGCGATGGCACTATAAATATTGATGGTGAAACTGTTGTTGTAAATATTGGGTCCGGTACAATTGGCAGTGGATCGACTTCAAACAATAAGGCCGGTGATTATAAGGGTAACAAGCCCGAGCCAACTACAAATATTGATATCGGACTCGGTATAATTAATCCGCCTCTTGCCGGCTACGATTACATTACTGTTAATGTAAAAGATGAGGATAATCTCCCATTGTCAGGTGCCGCGATTACATTAACCGGCCCGAAGAGAACTTTGAATAGTGATTCAAATAATAAATTTACGTGGGAAGTATCAAATTCTCCATATACGCTTACAGTGACATATGAAGGCGAAGAAGGAATTGAGTATGCTACGTATACAACTTCCGATCACACAACATTCCCTGCAACACACAATGTTGTTATGAAACAATTACATCCCGTCACTTTTTATCTTAATGGCGGCAGTTCAGGTGAGGTAACTGAAAATATTGTGGTTAAAGGAACGAAAGATCAATCTGTATCTGCGCCTGCTGATCCTACAAAAACAGGTGCCACTTTTATTGGTTGGTTTACTAAAGACGGTACCGGTGGTGATTGGGGTGTTGAATGGACCTCGGGTACTTTTGGAAATACGCCTGAGAAGCTTTATGCGTGTTATGGGTATACTGTTACAAACACGCTTACAAATGCGGTGAACAATAATCTTGCCGAAACTGCTGTTCACGGTTCCGATTACAGCGCAACAATTTCTGCTAACGAGGGTTACACGCTTGGTTCTGTTGTCGTGACAATGGGTGATACTCCTGTCACTGTTACTGACGGTGTCATCTTCATTCCTTCTGTTACCGGTAACATTGTGATTACTGCTGTTGCTTCTGGCCCTACTACAGATGTGACATTCGATGCCAACGGCGGTTCCTTCCCAGATGGCAATACAATGTTGGTATCTGCTCCGCTTGATCAACCCATGGCTAAACCCGATTTCGGCAATGACTTGACTGCACCGACCAATAAACAATTGGCCGGCTGGAGTACCAATCAATACTCAGCAACGCCTGACTTCGATTTCGCCGGAACGAATGTTTATGACGGTTTAACGCTCTACGCCGTTTGGGAAGATATTCCGCAGTTCGTTA
>JAJDHP010000081.1 GCA_030266245.1 Methanimicrococcus sp. OttesenSCG-928-J09 | reverse complement strand
TTGCATTAATTTTTCATTCATTTCGGGCGTCCCGACTGTAATTCTGACAGTATTTTCACCGATATTTTGGAACGAATCGCAGCTTCGGATTAAAATGCTGCTTTTCAAAAAAACATCAACGGCTTCACGCGAAGTTTTCGGACTGACATCAACGATAATAAAATTGCCTTCCGACGGATACGCTTTGTAAGGTGTTTCAGCTGCAATACGGCGGATGAGCTTGGTTCGCTCGTCTCTGACCATTTTGATACCGGCATCCAAATATTCCCTGTCATTAATGGCGGCAATTGCAGCAGCTTCTGCTAAAATGCTGACGGAAAATGGCGGCAGCACACGCAGCAAACTTGATACAATCCATTCCGATGCAATGACATAGCCGATACGCATGCCGGCAAGCCCAAACGCTTTTGAAAATGTTCTTCCGATGATAATGTTTTCATATTCACAAACAAGAGCAGATAAACTTCCGGCTGTTGAAAATTCAACATATGCTTCGTCAATAAAAACAATCGCATTTGTATTTTCAGCGATTTTTCGAACACTGTCGGCATCAATAACATTGCCTGTCGGATTATTCGGTGAACACAGAAAAATGATTTTCGTGTTTTCTGTAACAGCCTCTAAAACAGCATCAGTATTCAAAGAGAAATCAGAATTGAGATTGACAAAAACCGGCGTACCACCGAGTCCTGTTGCCGAAATACCATAATAGGTGAAAGTCGGGACAGGGACAATCACTTCGTCGCCGCTGCCGATGAATAATTTATTGACCGCGTCAATTAAACTGTCCATCCCGGGACCTGCCGCAACGATGTTTTCCTGCGGAAATCCGGTATATCCCGACAGCGCTTTTCGAAGAGCCGAAGCATCTGCTGTCGGATACAAAGATGCCGATTCGGCTTCCTTTTGAATCGCTTCCGTCACTTTCGGTGACGGTCCGAGCGGATTTTCATTCGCGTTCAGCTTGATAACCGATTCCGAATTTAAGCCGTATTCGGCAGCGATTTGAGAAGTTGTTTTCCCGGGAACATACGCAGGAATATTGGCGACAGAATCTTTTAACAGTTTTTCAAAAGATTCTTTAGATTTTTTTGTCATGGAGATTTCTCCGTAAATGATTTTGGATTCTCATTCTCTTTCAGATTCAAATTCAGACTCTGTTAGACTCTTTTTCGGATCAAATTCAGAGTCTGTTTTAGATTCGATTTTGGGTTGCAGTTAAGGTTTTTGAATAGATTCAATCACTTCAACAACGCGGTCAGCTTCTTCTTTTGTGATTGTCAGCGGCGGCAGCAAACGAATAACATTGCCGGCAGTCACATTTAACAAAACGCCTTTTTCAGCGGCGGCATCTAAGAAGTAGCCGCATTCGTGATCCAGCTCAATTCCGATCATTAATCCCATGCCGCGGACGTTAACAACGTCATCGCGTTTCATCTGCGTCAGCTTTTCAAGGAAATATTTGCCGACAGCATCTGCGTTTTCAATCAAATTGTCCTCTTCAATCGTTTCAATAACGGCAAGAGATGCAGCACAAACAAGGGGCGAGCCGCCAAAAGTTGTACCATGTTCGCCTTTTTCAAATGACAGACCGTCGCGGGAAATAATTGCGCCCATCGGAAGTCCGCCGCCAATTGCTTTTGCGGTTGTCAGAATGTCGGGCTGAACACCGTAATGATCTTTACAGAACCATTTACCGGTACGGCCGAATCCGGTTTGGACTTCGTCAAAGATTAAGACGAGATCTTTTTTGTCACAGATTTCGCGTACTTCTTTGAGATATTCCGCATTGGAAACGTGAACGCCGCCTTCGCCCTGAATCGGTTCTAAAATGACGCCGGCTGTATCTGCCGTAATTGCTTTTTCAATTGCGGAAGCGTCGCCGTAATCAACAAAAGATGCCGATTTAACGAGCGGGACGAACGGATCGCGGTATTTAATATTGGCTGTCGCGCCGAGCGAACCGATTGTACGGCCGTGGAAAGCATTATTTGTTGAAATAAAGCTGTTCTTTTTCGTATGCAGTTTTGCCAACTTCATTGCGCCGTCATTCGCTTCCGCGCCGGAATTACAGAAAAAGACTTTGGAAAGTCCGGAAATCTGAACCAGTTTTTCGGCTGCGTTCGCCTGCGGAATATTGTAATAATAATTGGAAATGTGAATCAGCTGCTCAGCCTGCTCTTTAATGGCGTTGATGAGCTTTTGATTGGAATATCCGGTTGCGTTAACGGCAATACCGGATAAGCAATCGAGATATTCATTTCCAAAGATGTCGATGAGTGTTGAATTTTTGCCGCCTGTAAAAAGCAGCGGTTTGCGTCCGTAAGTCGGCATGACATATTTATTGTCTTTTTCGACGACGGAA
>JAJDHP010000080.1 GCA_030266245.1 Methanimicrococcus sp. OttesenSCG-928-J09 | reverse complement strand
CTTTTAAAATCAACAGCGAAACAGGAGAAATAGAAACAATTTCCAATCACTGCGGCGGTATTTTAGGCGGCATTTCAACCGGCGGCATGATTTGCTTTAAAGCGGCGATTAAGCCGACGCCGTCTATTTCATTGACTCAGAAAACAGTCAATCTGAAAGACATGACGGAAACGGAAATCGTAATTTCAGGTCGGCATGATCCGGTGATTGCGCCGCGTTTTGTTCCGGTCGGCGAGGCGATGGCGGCGATTGTTGTTTTGGATCACCTGATGAGAAACGAAGCTTTACATTTATCAATTCAAAAATAAAAACGAAGAGAGGAAAATTAATGGATCACAAAAATGAAGGAAACTGCCCGCACGGACACGGCGCGGCAATGCCTCAAGCGGAAGGCGGCGTTCGTCCTCCGAGAATTTTAGCATGGGAAACAACAGGCGCATGCAATTTGAAATGCAAACACTGCCGCGGATCATCTACGGAAGATGTTTCCGAAGGCGAATTATCAACTGCGGAAGCGAAAAAACTGCTTGACGACATCCGCGAAACCGGAACGCCGATTATTATTCTCAGCGGCGGCGAACCGTTAATGAGAGAAGATATTTTTGAAATCGCGCGTTACGGAACAGACTTAGGATTCCGAATGACACTTGCAACCAACGGCGTTCCCGTAACGGAAGAAGTCGCTCATAAAATTAAAGACGCCGGCATTCAGCGCGTCAGCATCAGCTTGGACGGCCGCGAAAAAACGCACGACGCGTTCCGAATGATTCCGAATTGTTTTAATGATTCCATGAAAGGCATTGAAAATTTGAAAAAAGCGGGCGTTGAATTTCAAATCAACACAACGGTTTCTAAATTCAATCTTCATGAAATCGAAGATGTTCACAATTTTACAAAAGAAATCGGCGCGGCAGCACACCACTTTTTCTTTTTGGTCCCGACAGGCCGCGGCGCGGAATTGACGGAATTTGAAATTACGCCCGAAGAATACGAAGTCGCATTGGAACTGCTTCATGATTTATCCCGCAAAACCGATTTGCAGATTCGTCCGACCTGCGCGCCGCATTATTTCAGAATCTTGCGTCAGCGCGCTAAAAAAGAAGGAATTGAAATCACGCCGAAAACACACGGCTTGGACGCAATGACCAAAGGCTGTCTCGGCGGCATTTCCTTCGGATTCATTTCAAGAAACGGTGATGTCAATCCGTGCGGCTATCTGCCCGTATCAGCCGGAAACGTGCGTCAGCAATCATTTAAAGACATCTGGGAAAACGCAAAAGTGTTCAACGATCTGCGTAATTACGGCGCGTACAAAGGCAAATGCGGTGCCTGCGAATACAAGACGGTTTGCGGCGGCTGCCGTGCCCGCGCTTATTCCGAGACGGGCGACTACATGGAAGAAGAGCCTCTTTGTTCATATTATCCGGAGGGATATTGAATGGCAGCGGTACAAAATAGACCCATTGAGTTGGACGAAATCGACCGTAAACTCATCAATTTGATTCAACTGGAATTTCCGATTTCCGCTCATCCTTTTGAAGAGATTGCCGCTGAAATCGGCACAACCGAAGACATTGTGATTGACAAGCTCAGCCGCCTGAAAAATGAAGGTGTCATCCGTCGAATCGGTCCGATCATTAATACGCGCGGCATCGGCGGAACGAATACGCTTGCTGCTGTTAAAGTGCCGGAGAATCAGATTGAGAAAGCGGCAGCAGTCATCAACAAATATGACGAAGTCTCTCACAATTATCTCAGAAATGAAGAATACAATATTTGGTTCACAGTATCGGCGCCGACACAAGATCGGCTGAATCAGATTTTATCGGAAATCCAAACTGAATTAGACTGTCCGCTTTTGGATTTGCCGACAATCAAACAATTCAAAATACAGGTGAATTTCCATGTCTGAACAAAACCCGATTTGGAAATCCGATATGGATGAAACGGATGAAAAACTCATTCGTCTGATCCAAGACGGAATTGAATTCACGCATGCGCCTTTTGCCGCGGCGGCCGAAGAGCTCGGCATTTCTGAAGATGAAATTGTTGTTCGTCTCAAAAAATTGAATGAACAGAAAAAAATCCGCCGTTTCGGCGCATCTATCGGCCATATTGCTCTCGGTTTCACCGCAAACGGAATGGGTGTATGGGATATTCCCGAAGATAAAATTGAGGAAATCGGGCAAAAAATGGCGTCGTTTCACGAAGTCAGCCATTGCTACCACCGCCCGCGCTCAGCGGAATGGCCGTACAATATGTACACAATGATTCACGGACGAACACAGGAAGAATGCTATGCGGCTGCTGAAAAGATTTCAAAAGCTGTCGGAATTCCCGAATACAGACTTGTTTTCAGTGAAAGAGAATTAAAGAAAAAAGGCGTCCGCATATAAAATTGAGATTTCCAAAAATTAACAGAATGAATATGTAAAAGAGGAAAAAGATGACAATACCGCCGGCTCAAAAAGAAAATGATAATCCGTATCTGCCTTTATTGATTGATTTTACCGACAAAATTGTCGTCATTTTCGGCGGCGGCGCTGTCGGTGAACGCAAAGCCAAGCGTTTTGCGGAAAAGGCGATGGTGACAGTTGTCAGTTCAAGTTTGACGCCCGATCTTCAAAAAATGGAGGCGGATGATTCCATTCTTTTTATTGAAAAAAACATCGCGGATTTAACCGACGGTGAGATTTTTGATTGTATGTCAGACGCTTTT
>JAJDHP010000008.1 GCA_030266245.1 Methanimicrococcus sp. OttesenSCG-928-J09 | reverse complement strand
GCTTAATCGACCGGCCCGCGCGCGAATCGCAGCATTTTTTGAAAATTGTAAAAACCTGCTCACAATTTTTGCTGAAAATAAAAATTTAAAAAATTAAAAGAAAAAATTAAAAAAAAAATAAGATCTTGAATTATAAGAAAAAGGATTTAAAAAAGTTGAAAACGAATCGTCATTTTTTGAAAAATATTGTTTCTCAAAAAATGCCGCAAAATCTGTTTTTTATTTTATAAATCAAAAAAGAATTAAGAAATTTTCTTCAATTCCTCGATATTTCTTAAAATCATTTTTCTTTCTTCAAGGATGTTTTCCTCGATTTTTTCAATGATTTTGTCCATCGGAACAGTCAACTTGTAATATTTTACAGGTCTTCCCTTGCCGTTGTCTCTTTTTTCCTCTCTGATTTCAATCCAATTGTTGTTCTTGAGGTAGCGCATTGCAATGCTTACTTCAGGTTGTCTGAGACCGGAAGTCATTTCAATTGTGTGAGAGGTTAATTCTCTTCCATCAGATAAACAGGCAAGGGTTTTAGCAACCGGTCGACTGATATCTAATTTTCTAAGCAGTTCCACCATCTCAGAATCTTTACCAACGTATTGTTCACTCATTTTATGTTCCTCATTTAAGCTCGTTTCGTTTTTAGTCGTTTTTATTCGTTTTTTATTTATGTTTTATATGTATCATTATATGTCAACCGCATACGTTTGCAAATGCAGTCATGTTTTTGGAAAATAGATCACCGAAAAACTTTCAAAATTGAATGTGTCATCTAAATAAAAAGCGTCATTTTCCTATTACATTTATAATATTCGGTTTATATATTTATATATTCCTATTTGATATTTAGTTGTAATAACCACATTCCTATGAAATAATCGTGTGAAATTATTGCGGACTTCATTGCTGCATTGCAGTTTTTTTTAAGCACCAAGTATATTTTTCTTATATATCTTATAATTTCAGACAATTAGATTAAACGATTAATTATATTTTAAATTAATTGATATTAATTACAAATATATTTTAATAGTTCTGAGAAATCCGGCTAAACCTAAATTTCATTAATTGAATGTTAAACGGTCAAAAACAGTCAATTAAATTAATAGTTTTATTAATTTAAATATTTTTTTATTAGGAAATTTTAACAAATAAGAATTTTTAAAAAATTATTATAGAATTTGAAGCCTTAATTATTGCAAAATTGATTGAATGGTGGGCCCGCTGCGATTCGAACGCAGGACCTTTCGGTTATCAGCCGAACGCTCCACCAGGCTAAGCTACGGGCCCAATTTGCTTTTAATTGTCTGAAACAACACTTTCATGGTGCCTGAGACAACAATCCTCTAATATATATTGTGATATTTAAAGCTTTTGCCCTATCGATGCCTATTTTGTTCCAATACCGAATCCCACGGGTTTCAAATCGACAATTATTTATAGAAATTATTCCTTGTGTTAACCGTTGCGCCGACATATTAAAAGGCGGCAGCAGATTATTTTGTTATTATTTTATTTTGTCCGCATTAAAAAGCGGGCTGGTAGATCAGCGGAAGATCGCTACCTTGGCATGGTAGAGGCCTCGGGTTCAATTCCCGATCAGTCCATTGAAAACAAAGTCGGACAAAATAAAATGTGAAAATTAAAACAAAATAATCATCTTAAAACCTTGGGGATTTCGAATTTTCGAGATTCCCTTTTTTTATTCAAAATATCTCGTTTTCTTTTACAATTTTTGAAAAAATTGATAATTTGATCATTTAATTTTTTCTTTTTTAATTTTCTTCTCTTCTTCAATAAAATTTTACTTTTTCAGCTAATATATCTATTATATATTTCTCATTATTTTCAAAACACAGAGCAAATGAATGCACAAATAAGCGAATACTTTATAATCTATTCTATTGTTTGTATCAATATTAATCTCATTTGAAAAGATGAGACTGAAAATATGGTCGATTCCCATATTTCAAATCATATGATTTAGTTTGGTTAGTAATGAGAGTGATTAATTATGCAAAAAAAAGTAATGGTTGTCGATGATGAGGACTTGCTTCGTGACCTTCTTGTTCAGATTATCCAAAACTCCGGATATCTTGTTGAACAGGCAAAAGACGGTGAAAAAGCAGTCGAACTTTACAAAAAATTCAACCCCGATATCGTAATTATGGACATTGTTATGCCGAATACGGACGGTATTCAGGCAACCGAAAAAATCTTAAAATACGATTCTAACGCAGTTATTGTTGCTTTAACATCCTTCTCTTCCACAAAAGGTGACGACATCTTAAAAGCAGGTGTCAAAGAAGTCATTGGAAAACCTGTTAAAAGCGCTGATTTAATTGAAATTATTAAAAAACACATTGGATGATTTATCTTAATTCGTTTTTTAATTAATTTTCTATAATTTTTAATTAATTTATAAGGTCAAAAACGAAACTGAGTAAATGATTGTTTTTCAAAAAATAATCATTTCTATTCTCTTTGCCGCCTCTTCTTTCCATATTTATTTTAGAGCAGCTTAGCCAATCGTCTTTTTAGAGAAAATCTGAAGAAAGTAGTTTCAAAAAAATATAAATAACAAAGTTCTCCATAAAGCCACTCATATTATACATATCTAAATACAACATCTGTAATCTGTACAAAGTATGTACATACAATATGCAAATATGCAATATATATAATCAAAAAATAAAACACGGCAGTCCAATGTCGAATTCGGGAAAACATATCAGTTCTTTTCCGTTGATTTTGCTGCTGTTTATCACTTCTTTTCGGAGCTTTAAATGTATCTTATCATCACGGAAAAAGAAACCGCTGCAAAGCGTATCGCAGCGATTCTTTCGGAAAACAAAGTTAAAAAAGTGCGCTACCCGAAACTGGGCATCGAGACGTACGAGTTTACTTATAACGATGATTCGGCAATTGTTATGGGTCTCAGCGGACACGTTGTCGGTATTGATTTTCCGAATCAGTATAATAATTGGCAAAAAAATTCGGCCAGAGATTTAATTGATGCCGAAATTGTGCCGATTACAACCAACAAAAAAATTGTCACGGCGCTCAAAGTTCTCGGTAAAAACGCCGATCTTGTTACAATCGCAACTGACTACGACCGAGAAGGGGAATTAATCGGCGTCGAAGCATTGAATTTGGTTCAATCCGTTAATCCTGACGTTAAATTCAACCGCGCACTTTACAGCGCCATTACGCCCAAAGATATTAAACACGCTTTTGATAATCTGACAACCGTCAACTTTGATCTGGCAGATGCCGGTCATGCGCGCGAAGTCATTGATTTGGTTTGGGGTGCTGCTTTAACACGCTATATTTCTCTCTGTGCCGGTCGCCTTGGAAAATTGTTTTTATCTGTCGGCCGCGTCCAATCGCCGACATTGGCGTTAATCGTCGAGCGTGAAAAAGAAAGAGAAGCCTTCATTCCTGTTGAATATTGGGAAATTGAAACCATGCTTGAAACAGGCTCTAAAGAATCTTTTATTGCTGAATATCATACCAACCGCATTTATGAAAAAGAAATCGCTGAGCGCGTTTATTCAAATGTAATTGTCGGCGGCGACGCCAAAATTAAAAGCATTGAAGCGAAGCAGCGCAAAGAAAAGCCTCCGATTCCGTTTAACACAACAGAATTCTATGTGGCGGCCAACGCTGTCGGTATTTCTGTCAACAATGCAAAACGCATGTATCAAACGCTTTACGAAGCCGGCTATTTATCTTATCCGAGAACGGACAGTACAATTTATCCGGAAAGTTTGGAGCTGCGCTCACTTATTGAGATGTTTGTCGGAACTGAATTTGACGAATACGCAAAAGCGCTGCTTAAAAAAGCGGATAAAGAAGGTTTACATCCGACACAGGGCAAAAAAGAAGATCCGGCTCACCCGCCGATCCATCCTGTGGCACCTGCCAAGCGTTCTGAAATTAAAGAAGATGAGTGGAAAATTTATGAACTCGTTGTCCGCCGCTTCTTTGCAACATTTGCAGGCGAAGCTGAATGGGATACACTGAAAGTTGAAATCGACATCAACAGTGAAGATTTCAAAAGCAACGGTTCCCGCTTAACAGAAGAAGGCTGGCGCTGGTATTATCCTTACAATAAGCCCGAAGACCGCGTTTTGCCGCATCTTCAAGAAGGCGATGTTTTAAAAATTACAAACAAAGAATTGTTTGATAAAGAAACGCAGCCGCCCAGCCGTTACGGTCAGGGACGCTTAATTCGTGTGATGGATGACATGGGAATCGGTACCAAAGCAACGCGCGCTGATATTATCAACAAGCTTGTGTCACGCTATTATATTCACGGCAATCCGCTTCAGCCGACAAATATGGCTTATTCTGTGATTGACACGCTGGAAGAATACGCGCCGACGATTGTCAAGCCGGATATGACAAAACAGCTGGAAACGGATATGGATAAAATTTCCGAAGGTAAAATCACGGAAGCCGATGTTTTAAAAGAATCGCGTGAAATGCTGAACAAGATTTTCGATGAACTGGAAAAGAATCACGAGGATATCGGCCGCTCACTTCAGTCCGGTCTTCGCGAGGACAGAATCGTCGGAAAATGTCAATGCTGCGGCTCTGATTTAAGCATTCGTAAATCTAAAAAAGGCGCCCGCTTTATCGGCTGCAACGGTTATCCGGAATGCAGTTTCTCACTGCCGGTCCCGAGAACCGGACAGGTTGTCGTTACCGATAAAATGTGTGATGAGCACCAAATGTATAAAATCAAAATTATTACGGACGGCAAACGCCCGTGGGAACTCGGCTGCCCGCAATGTAATTTTATCGAGTGGCAGAAGAAGCTCGAAGAAGATGAGAAAAACGGTATCGTTGCCGAAACATCTGCCGAGCGCGCCAAGCGCATTAAAAAGGAAAAAGAAGCCGCAAAAGCCGAAAGAGAAGCCAAAGCCGCAAATCCAACCGAACTTTCTGACATCAAAGGACTTGGCGAAGCATCACTTCAAAAACTCAATGATGCCGGCGTTATGACTTTAGCAGATTTGTCTGCCGCAGATACTGCAATTTTAGCACAAAAAACAGGCATCAGTACGAAAAATATTGACAAATGGAAAGAAGTCCTTTAAACTTCTTTCTTATTTCCATTTAATTCATTTTTCATTTCTCATTCCCATTAAATTCACTATTTGCTGTTATTTTCTTTATTGCTTCTTCTGTTTACTCTCAGCATGGTCCCCGCGCGCGAGCCGCTGCATTTTTTCATAATTTATAAAATTCCAAACACTTTTTCATTTCTATTTTTATTACATCTACCTACCCATGCAAAACTAATTTCTACAGCTACCTACCGTTTCCGTTTGCCGGTATCAGTTATACCTCGCCACAATATTAGCTCTGTAGCAGGCAGCATCCCGCGCGCGTGAATCGCATCATTTTTTCAAAATCTGTGAAATTCCGGTACACTTTTGAAAAATCAAAAAGCATCCGCTCGCTTTTAATTTAAAAATAATAAAAATAAAAAAAGTAAAGTTTTATTCTTTGCCGCTTCTGATTCCAATCTTGATTTTAACGGGTTCGGAAATAATTTCTTCTTCCTCTTCCGGTTCTTCTTCATCGATATCGGTTTCGTCTTTAACTGTAATTGTTTTTTCGGCTTTCTTTTTCTCTTTTTTCGGTTCTGCGTTTTCTTCTTCAACAGCGGGTTTTTGGGTGACCGAGAAATAAATGCCGGTCAGCGCGATAATGACAGCCAAAACAACGCTGTAAATGAAGTAAGCAACCGGGAATACATACTCCGTTTCAGGATATGTTACCGAAAGAACGTAACTGCTTGCGCTCCAGAACAAAAGAGTTGCGGAAAGCGCGAACAGCATTTCGATGACATAATTTTGGTATTCTTTCTTTTCATAAATCATGTCAAAGATTTTACCGATCAAATACACGAAAATGGAAGCTGCGTACCAAAGAATTGCTTTCTTGACAAACAGGGATGACAATATAAATCCGTAATAACTGATTTCAAGCCCTGAAATATTCCAAACGCTGATAATGCCGATGATTGTTCCGACTACGAAAAGAAGAATCGCCGCAATCGTTGTTACAAAAGCGAGCCGATGCGTATGGAACGATTTTTTAAGTTCGGTCCAGCCGAGGACGATTTTGTCATTCAGGGAATAAGCGCGCAGAATCATGTAGCCGCCGACAACCAAAAAGGTGCCGATAATTGCCCACTGCGGGTTATTTGTCGCCATGGCAAGGGCGTAAATGATGAGCGCCAAGCCTATGGGAACGAAAAATGTTTGCAAAAATTTCGGGTCTTTTAAGAACGTTTTAATCATGTAGTAGGTACTTTCTAAGTTTTCACTCTGCATGACCACTATTCTTTGAACCGAATCCACTTTGACACGGGATTGAACTAAAGGAATTAAAGATTCATCTTCAGCGCCGTCGGATACGAAAACAGCGCTTTTAACATCCTGCTTTTCCAAAAATTCATCCAATTGGTCGGCAATTTTTTTATCCGAAATTGTGCCGACATTTTTATCGCCGGCAAACGAAACAATTTCGGCGTCAACGCCGAGGCTTCGAAGTTCGTCTAAAATACGGATGCCGCCGAAAATCGTGTTCGTATCGGAGTCTTCGGGATCAACAGTCGCCAAGCTGACCGCAGCCGCAATATTTGCGCCGCGTCCGACAACAGGCGTAATCACTTTCGCTTTTTCTCCGAGATCGTTATCCCTGTCAATACAAATAACAAGTGTATCCATTTTTCTTTCAGTCCCGAATGAAATATAATTCAATCATAAAAACAAAAAATAAACTAATTATAACGATAATAACCATAATTACTATAACACTTATGAAGTAGCACCCATTGTATTTATATTTAAATCCTGCAAGACTGAAAATTTAAAAGAAATTTTATTGTAATTTTTTGATATTTGGGGATTATTTTATTCTGCTGCCGCCGCGTGCGCAGGCCGCATCATTTTTTCAAAAAACGTTAAAACAAAAGTCTGATTTTTACATTTTTATTACTATATGCACCTGCCTATGCAAAACTAATTACCACTTGGAGTCAGGTATCTGTTACCGATTGGAGTCAGGTTACAGCTTGCAGTGGGAGGGCGGTGTTTATGAAAAATCGCTTACGCGATTTTTAGCGGCTGCCGCCGCAAAAAGAAACCTAATTGTTTTACTTTTTTTTTATTATTATTATTTTACTTTTTTATTTTATAATTATGCACCCGCCGAACGCGTGCCGGCACGGCTGCCTTTATTTTTCGTTTTTTACAGTTGCCCCTTATTATCCTGTTATTGAACAGTTGCCCGCGCGAGCGATTGCCATCATTTTCATCAATATGATGAAAAACATCCCTCATTTTATTAATTTTTCAAATTTCATCAAAAAATTTGATTCCTGAATTTTTCTTTTGAATCATCTGAATTAGCTGCTTGGCGCATTCCAGTTTTTTCTTTTTAAGAGGCGAAACATCTGGATCATCAAAGTCAAAACCAAGCAAAATCATGCTTTCGGCACCGAATTCATCTGCCAAAAAAACACAACGGTCACCGTCGGTAAATCCGCCGAAATTATAAACATAATCAGTCGGCCGACATTGGCACGTCGGAATCGCTTTATTTTTTTCAATTTTATCGGAAAAGGCAGGCAGATATTTTTCCAGTTTATCTAAATTGTCGCCGTGCGCGTGAATCAAAAGAAGAGCGCCTTTATCGGCCGCTTCAATTTCTTTAATCGCGTCATTCGGATGTCTGCCGTCCAAATCCGTTACAATAATGTCAGGCACTTTTCCGGTTTTAAGCAAAACTGTCGCGGCACCGTCCGCCGCAATATAAATTTCATTTTCCGTGCCGTATTCATTCAAATATGTTAAAAATTCACTTTCAAGAGAAGGCGCGTTTCCGCAGATAACAATTCGTTTTCCTTGAATTACAGCATTTAAGATCGATTTTATAGATTCAATTGATTCGCCCACTGATGTTGTTTTTATATTTTCGGTGACTTTTGAAAGCCAAACAGTCGTTTTGACATCCTTTTCTTCCGAAAATTCGAACCGATTTAAAATGGTTTGATAAAACGGGCTCCATGTTTCAAAATTCATATTATCCTTTCTTTTTTATTCAAAAATAGTTTGAAAAATATTTTTAAAATCACTTTTAAATAGTTTCATGAATTCAAATTCATTTCTATCTTCTTATGTATTATTCTTATGTATTTTCTTATGTATTCTTTTTAGATTACTGAATTACTCTTAAGCTCTTAAAATTATCATCCGCCGTGATTTAAATGCAAAAATTGGTAAAATATATTCTTCCATATCGTTTTATTGTTCTTGCTGCTGTCTTTTTAATATTTCTTCAATGTTTGACACAGCTTCTTTTACCCGATTTAATGGCAAAAATGGTCGATATCGGAATTGTCGGCGGCGATATTGATTACATTTATGAAATGGGCGCCTATATGCTCGTCATCACCGTTTTCAGTATGATCTTTTCAATCACGGCCGGATATTTCACATCCAAAACAGCGGCCGGATTTTCAAAACTGCTTCGAAAGGATTTATTTGACAAAGTCGAATATTTTTCACTGGAAGAATTCGATCAGTTCGGCACTTCCACACTCGTAACGCGAACAACAAACGATGTCAATCAGCTTCAAAATGTCATTATGATGCTGCTGCGCGTTGTTGTTGTTGCGCCGCTGACATTTTTAGGAAGTATTATTCTAATGATGAATAAAGACATCAGCATGTCGCTGGTGGTTTTGGCAGTCATTCCTCTGCTTGCCGTTTTTGTTTATTTTGTTTCCCGCAAAATAATTCCGCTCGTTCAGGAAATGCAGCGAAAATTAGACGGTGTCAGCCGTATTCTAAGAGAACGCTTAACCGGTGTTCGTGTCATTCGCGCTTTTAATAAAGAAGAAACCGCCAACAAACAATACAACGCCGCCAACGACGATTTAACAGCAATTTCACTGAAAGTCAATCGTATTGCCGCCGTTTTATTTCCGGGAATGCTGTTCTTAATGAATCTTGCAACCATCGCTGTTTTGTGGTACGGCAGTTTCAAAATCGAATCTCAGCACCTCACTGTCGGTGACATGATGGCTTTTATTCAGTATGTGACAATGATTATGATGTCGGTTGTCATGATTTCATTCATTTTCATCATAATTCCGAGAGCGAAAGTATCAGCCGACCGCATTTTAGAAGTATTGAACACCGAATCACTGATTCGCGATCCTGCAAACGCACAACCGTTTGATGAAAAAAACGGAAACATCGGAAATGATGACAATAATAAAAATGATGGAACCAACGACAATAATAAAAATGATGGAACCAACGACAATAATAAAAATGATGGAAAACTGTCAGCTGTTCCGATAATTGAATTCAAAAATGTTTGTTTCAAATACAGTGATTCCGATAAATTAATTCTAAAAGACATTTCATTTACCGTTTCCCGCGGCGAAACTGTTGCCGTTATCGGCAGCACCGGTTCCGGGAAAACTTCTTTAATCAGCCTGATTCCGCGCTTTTATGATGTGGCAAGCGGTTCTGTTTGCGTTGACGGCAAAGATGTCCGTGATGTTGAACAGTCGGCGCTTCGCAAAAAAGTCGGATTCGTGCATCAAACCGCCGTTTTGTTTTCGGGAACAATCGCCGATAATATTCGTTACGGCAAAGAGGATGCAACTGAAGAGGAAATCTGGAAAGCGCTTGAAATCGCGCAAGCTTCTGATTTTGTTGAAAATATGGAAGAAGGACTTTCTTCTTATATCTCTCAAGGCGGCACCAATGTTTCCGGCGGACAAAAACAGCGTTTAACAATTGCGCGAGCGATTGCCGGCCGACCTGAAATTTATATTTTTGATGATAATTTTTCAGCCTTGGATTACAAAACCGATGCCAATCTCAGACAAGCGCTGAATACAGAAATCAAAGGCGCAACCGTTTTAATTGTCGCGCAGCGCGTCGCAACGATTAAAAACGTGGCTAAAATTATCGTATTAGATAACGGTGAAATTGTCGGCGTCGGTTCGGATTCCGAATTAATGGAAAACTGCGGCGTTTACCGCGAGATTGTCGAATCACAAAAGGGAACCGAATTTTCGGCTGATTTGACCAATTCAAACGACATTTTTGATTCAAATGATTCAACTGACTCAAATGATTCATCTGCGGATTCAAAGAAAAAGGTGGAGGCGGTCCAATGAGCGAAAAATCCATTTCTTCCAAAGAAACCGCCGGTCAAAACAGAACGGCAACAGGCCGCCGCAGAAGAGGTCCTGCCGGCGGTCCCGGATTTTTGGGAGCTGTTGAAAAGCCGAAAAATTTCAGAGCGACATTAAAACGCTTGCTCATATATTTAAAACCGCATCGCATCAGCATTGCAGTTGTTCTGATTATGGCAATTCTGAGTACAGCTTTTACTGTGCTGGCGCCGCTGGTTATTGGTGAAATTATCAATGTTCTTTTCGATGGCGTTGTCGGTGCAGCTGATATTGGCAGTGCCGGCAGTGTTGGCAGTGTCGGCGATGTCAGCAGCGTTGGCAGTGCAGGAAGCGGTCATATTGCGATTAACTTTTCACTGCTGGCTAAAATGCTGCTGATGCTGGGCGGTCTGTATGTCGCCAGCTCTCTGTTTGCTTACGTTCAGCAGTATATCATGGCAGGCGTTACACAAACGGTTGTTTCTGATTTGAGGGAAGAAATCGGCGAAAAATTGTCCCGTTTGCGCTTGAAATATTACGATACGCATACGCACGGCGAAATTATGAGCCGCATTTTAAATGATGTGGATAATATCAGCAATACACTTCAGCAGGGCGTTGTTCAGCTGATTTCGGCAACAGTTACGCTTGTCGGTATTATTGCGATTATGCTTTATCTGAATCCGCTGCTGACTCTGATTTGTTTTATGATTCTGCCGGTATCGGCTGTTTTGACAAAGATGATTGTCAGCAAATCCCAACCGTATTTTAAACAGCAGCAGGAGAAAATGGCATCGTTAAATGGTCATATCGAAGAAATGTATACCGGTCACAAAATCGTAAAAGCATTCGGGCGAGAACAAAAATCCGCTGAAAAGTTTGATTCGATTAATGAAGAATTGTATGAGGTCGGTTGGAAATCTCAATTTATTTCAGGAATTGCGATGCCGATTTTGTTTTCCGTTCAAAACATCGGTTATGTTCTTGTTTGTATCATCGGCTGTCTTTTTGTTTTGGCAGGATCAATGAATATCGGCAACGTTCAATCGTTTATTTTGTATTCCAAGCAGTTTACGCAGCCGATTACGCAGATTTCAACTGTGATCAATACGATTCAATCAACGTTGGCTTCAACAGAACACGTTTTCGAACTTCTGGACGAAGAGGAAGAATTGCCTGATGACATAGATGCTGTTTCTGTTACCGACCCGAAAGGCGCGGTTGTTTTCGATCATGTCGCTTTCGGTTACGAGCCCGGAAATCCTGTTATTCCTGATTTGAATTTGGATATTTATCCCGGCGAATCGGTTGCGATTGTCGGTCCGACCGGTGCCGGAAAGACGACAATTCTGAATCTTCTGATGCGTTTTTATGAAATTGACGGCGGCCGCATTTTAATTGACGGCACCGACATTACGAAAATGAAACGAAACGATCTTCGAAACCTTTTCGGCATGGTTCTTCAAACCCCGTGGCTGTTTAACGGCACTGTTCGCGAAAACATTGCTTACGGCCGCGAAGATGCGACGGAAGAAGAAGTCATTCGCGCCGCGGAAATGGCTTACGCGGATGCTTTCATCAGAAAACTGCCGCAAGGATATGATACAGTTATAAATGAAGATGCTTCCAACATTTCCGAAGGTCAGAAGCAAATGCTGACAATCGCCAGAGCTTTCCTTTCAAATCCTGTCATTCTGCTCTTAGACGAGGCGACAAGCAATGTTGACACGCTGACCGAGGTTCACATCAAAGATGCCATGACGACGCTTATGAAGGGCAGAACGAGCTTTGTCATCGCTCACCGACTGTCAACTGTCAGGAATGCTGATTTGATTCTTGTGATTAATAAAGGAAATATAATTGAACAAGGCGATCATGATGAACTGATGGCGGCAAACGGCTTCTATGCTATGCTTTACAACAGTCAATTCAGCAGCGCCAATTTGGATGAAACATTTGAGCAGGTCGAAAAGAAAATTATGGAAAAGTCGGCGGCTTTGGTCGGTTGATTTTCTTTTTTCTTTTCTTATTTCATTTTTTTTCTATTTTTATTTCATTTTATTTTAGATTTTAAGTTTCAGAAAAACGGTAGTTGTTTTTCCATTCTTTTTGAAAAATTGAAGCAGCTCGCGTGCGTGCGTCGATACAATATGTTACAGGGGTGATAACTGAAAATATTTCCAAAAAACTTTCAAAAAACTTTCTAATTAAATACACCTTTTCAAAAGTTGTTCATTTTTTAATAAAATAAATTGTTTATTCAATTTTACCTTCAATAATTTATCTCATTGATGAAAATATAAATATGGGTATTCCTAAACATAAATATTGATTCTTTCAAAAGTGATTTGTAATATTCGATATTGCGAACTCCTTATTGAAAATAAATTTCAAACTTATCATTTTAAAAAACGAATATTGAATCGGTTTTGTTCCGGCTCTCAAAAACGGTTGATAGAATTTACAGCTTTGAAATTCAATATGAATACGCTATTCATTTTGAATCAGTTCATCAAAAAAGACTCTCTGTAAGGTTTGCCTCTCTGCATCGCGCCGTTTATGGAAGAACAATAAACAAAAACGGTTTTATTTCATAATTAAATGATTTTAAAAACGAATGCTAAAGCAATCATATCAAAAACACTCAAAAACAAAACAATAAAAACGAAACAATAAAAACTAAAACAAAAAATCCGTCAGTGGTGGATTTATGACATTATTAAAAAACGAAAAAACGATATTTAAAATTTCAAACGGAGTTTTTTATTCCGTTTTGACCTTACTTATGCTCTTACTTTTGAGCAGCTCTGCCTTGGCCGCAACGACACACGATATTTCAACTGTTGACGATTTAAAAGCAATCGGGACCGGCGATTTTTTACTCAGTGACAACTACAATCTGACGAAGGATATTGTTATTGAAGATTCTATTTGGAATCCGATTGGCAGCTATGAAACCAATTTCACGGGAACTTTTGACGGCAATGGAAAAACAATTACTTTTTCTGCGCCTTTAGTAACCTTTGAGAAAAAAACAGAAAGTGAAACAAAACAGGGATACGGTTTGTTCGGGAACGCCAACTCCGCTGTTTTTAAAAACGTAAATCTGAAAGTTAATAATCTTACGGATGGCGCTGATTATAGTGTTTTTTATCTCGCTTCATTAGTCGGCAAGGCATACAACACGACAATAACAAATTGTACTGTTACGGGAATCACATCTGATGCGACAATTAAAGGAAATGGCGGAGTTGCAGGCCTTGTCGGTGTTATTGAATCTCCAAAATCATCTCGATCTGTTATTGAAGATTGTTATTCAAATGTAAACGTCATTTCAAATGGCGTTGTCGGCGGTATTACCTCAGTGGCTAATTATACCGATGTTATCAATTCATCTGCAAGGGGCAGCATTGAATCTAATAATCAATATATCGGCGGTTTAATCGGAATGACAAGCAATTCCACTGTAAAAGATTCTTCTTATAATGGTTTTAGCGGACATATTATCGGGAACGGAAACATCGGAGGATTACTCGGGTCCGCTGATAATTCAACTGTTTCAAATTGTTATGCAATCAATGTAAATGTAATAAATAAAGGAAATAGATCGCAGATTGGTGACGCCGGGGGATTAATCGGCACTTCGGGAACAGTTACTTTAAACAGCTGTTTTTCAACAGGAACTGTAAAAGGCAATTTTAATGTCGGCGGTATTACCGGAACCGCGCGGACAGGTTCAATCTCTGATTGTTACTCTATTTGCGATGTTGAAGGTGACTCCAAAACAGGCGGATTTATCGGCTCGCACGCTGCCGACAGATTGGGCCTTGAGATTCAAAATTCATATTCTGCAGGACGTGTAACTGCCGGGACTGCGTTTGGCGGTTTTATCGGTCAATCATACGCAAGCACGACTATTACTGATTGTTACTACGATACCAACACCTCCGGAAAAGCAGACACCGGAAACGGTGAGCCTCATAAAACCGCTGACATGAAAACGCTTGCCACATTCCAAAAATGGAACATTTCAGAAACGCCTTACGAAAAAACCTGGTATTTTGAAGCCGGCTCTTATCCCGAATTATTGATTAAAACAAATTGGATTTACATTCAAAATGCTTCTTCTTTAGAAAAAATCGGTACGAATGTTTATGCTGAAGATGGCAGCAACGATGTGAAAAAACTTTGGACTATGGATGCCAATTACATTTTGGCCGACAATATTGATCTTGATTCTGTTTCACATTTCAAACCGATCGGAACTGCGGATAATCCTTTCACCGGCACATTTTCAGGAATGAACAGAAATTCCAAATATACAATTTCTAATTTGAGAATTTTATCTGACAGCGATAATATGGGTTTTTTCGGCGTTGTTGACGGCGCGGTGATTTCAGATGTTTCTTTAATTGTTAAATCAGTTGAAGGCGGAAAAAATGTCGGTGCTTTGGCCGGCAGCTTGAAAGATGCTGTTATTCAAAATTGTTCTGTTGAAAACGGTACTGTTCAGGGAGAATCATCTGTTGGCGGTCTTGTCGGCAACTCTGTTGAAAACAGTGTGATTGAAAATTGTTATACCAATATCGATGTCAAAGCTTTATCCAATACCGCCGGCGGTCTTGTTGGTTCAATTTATCAATCCGGAACAATTCGAAACAGTTACTCAATCGGTTCAACAGAATCCGCGGAGTCAATTGCCGGCGGTCTTGTCGGTTCAATTTTGACAGATGCAGTTATTGAAAAATCTTATTCTGCCGGAGAAGTAACAGCTTCCGGCGGTAAAGCAGGCGGTTTAGTTGGTCAGATTTTAGAGTCTGCTGACATTTCAAACAGTTTTGCATTGAATGAACATGTCGACGGCAGCGATGCAACCGGTCGCGTTATTGGCGATATCGTGAAAGATGACAAAGTCAATGTCGAAACTGTTTATGCTTGGTCCGGAATGAAAAACGATTACGGTTTCACAACAAAAGATGCCGGAAAGAATAACGGGCAACCGATAGAATCTGTAACTTTTTGGGAAACATTCCCTGCCAATGAAATTTGGGCTGAATGGAGTACGTCTGACTGGAAATTAAATGAATATATCAATTACAGACTTCCTGTTTTGATATGGCAGGAAACCGTTGTCAGTGATCTAAGCTATTTGATTTCGTCATCGGAAAATGTGACAGAAGAAGAAACAAAAGACTCTGAAAAAAATAAAGGAAGCTCAGGCGGAGGACGGCGTATGAACGATGAGGCTGAAAAATCCACAGGTCAACAGATACTGCCGGCGAATAATGAATCCGAAAAAATAATTGAAGAGTTTTCTGTTGTAAAGGAGAAGTACTCATCTGTTTTCTTCTTTATCCTGCTCTTGTTAATTGTCTGCATGGCGGTAATTGTCAGATCAGTTTTGAAAAACTCAAAGGAAAACAAAGAGGATTAAAAAACGAAGAATGAATGACGGTTCAATATATCATCATTCATTTTTTCATTTATTTTCATTTTATTCATTTTTCATTTATTTTCATTTTATTCATTTTTCATTTATTTTTTTTGGCTGCCGCCGCGCGCGAGCCGCACCATTTTTCAATCTTTGAAATAAAATGTCCAATCCGTTTTTTTCAATTTTTGATAAAAAATCTTCGCATTTTCTGATTTTATCAAAATCAAATCGGGCTTTTTAAAAACAATTGTTAACCCGGAAAACAGTTTTTTTTCACAAAGGAAAAATGTTTTAAATCATGTTTTGATATGTAGAATGTTATTTTTATTTTTAATGTAAACTAAATAAATTTTTAAATTTTCATCATCATTTGAAAAACCGAGGGAAAACTTATGTCAATGGAACTGTCACCGCTGATCTCAGATTTAGCATTGATTTTAATTTCGGCCGCTGTTATTACACTCATTTTTAAGCGTTTTAAACAGCCGCTCGTTTTGGGATATATTGTTGCGGGGCTGCTGATCAGCGGATATTTAATCGGTTACCTGCCTGAAAGTATCGGGCAATATATACCGTCAATATCTGATTCGGAAAATATTTCCATATGGGCTGACATCGGTGTTATTTTCCTCTTATTCGGTCTCGGTTTGGAATTCAGTTTTAAAAAATTGATGAAAGTCGGCGGTACGGCGTCTATTACTGCGATTACCGAAGTCGTTTCTATGTTTGTCATTGGTTTTTCCATCGGTTATTTAATGGGCTGGAATCACATGGACAGCATATTTTTAGGTTCAATGCTCGCACTTTCCTCAACAACAATTATCATCAAAGCCTTTGAAGACTTGAAACTTCGAGGACAGAAATTTACAAATGTCGTCTTTGGCGCTTTAATTGTTGAAGACTTAATCGCGATTTTAATGATGGTTTTACTTCCGGCAATCGTTTTGGCGCAATCGTCTCTCGGAATCGAATTGCTTGAAAGCATCGCCAAAATGCTTTTCTTCTTAATTCTTTGGTTTGTTTCCGGTATTTACATTCTGCCGACCGTTTTCAAACACATCCGCAAATACATGAATGATGAGACACTTTTGATTGTCGGAATCGGTCTCTGTCTCGGAATGGTTGTTCTGTCCGTCAAAACAGGTTTTTCATCTGCGCTTGGCGCTTTTATCATGGGTTCCATTTTGGCGGAAACCATCGACGGCGAAAAAATTGAACATGTCACAAAACCGATTAAAGATTTGTTCGGTGCCGTTTTCTTTGTTTCTGTCGGCATGATGCTTGACCCGCAAGTTTTAGTTGATTACGCCGGTCCGATTATCATCGTTACCCTCGCTACAATTCTCGGGAAAGCATTCTTCTCAAGCTTCGGCGTTTTGATTTCCGGCCAGAATCTGAAAGTTTCTATGCAATCCGGTTTCTCGCTTGCGCAAATCGGAGAATTCGCGTTTATTATTGCCGGTCTCGGTCTTAGTTTGAAAGTGACCAGCGACTTCTTGTATCCGGTTGTCATTGCCGTTTCCGTGATTACGACATTTACATCACCGTATATGATTAAGTATTCCGATCGCGCTTATGAAGCATTTAATAAGATTCTGCCGCCCAAAATGCGGAATTATCTGAACAATTTCGGTAACAAGAAAAATGCAATCAACAAAGACAACACCTGGAAAAAAGTGCTCAAATCAAATATTTTTGTCATTTTGATTTACGGCGTTATTTTAGCAGCCATCGCACTCTTATCTGTGACTTATATTTCGCCGTTCTTTAGGGAAAACATCGGCGGTTGGCAAGGATCTTTAATTTCCGTTGTTGTGACGCTTTTGATTATGGCACCTTTCTTGAGCGCGCTTTTGATGAGCAAATTAAAAACTAAAAACTTTGAAACCCTTTGGAACGACCCGAATTTCAACAGCGGTTATTTGGTTTTCTTAAGATTGGCGCGTTTTGCCGTTGCTGCTCTTATCGTTGGCTATGTGATCTTTATGGAATTCACATCCAGAATCGGTATGATTGCCATTTTTGTTCTTTTCGCAATCGCTTTTGCTTTATGGTCACAAACGCTTCAAAAGCAGTACACCAAGTTTGAAGAAAGATTTATGGAAAATCTCAACGAACGCAGCGTCAGCAAACTCAAAAAAGAAGCGGATGTCTCGGCTATGGAAAATGTTCACATGGATACTTTTGAAGTCGACCCCGAATCGCCGGTTATCGGAAAAACGCTTGCCGAACTTGGATTCAGAACAAAATACGGCGTCAACATTGTTTCAATTATCCGCGGTGACCAACGTTATAACATTCCCGGCGGCAACGTTCGTATTTTCGCGTGGGACAAAATTATCGTCCTCGGAACTGATGAACAAATGGACGCTTTCAGACAGGAAATCGAAGACCATTCTCTTGCACCCGAAAAGAAAAACGAAGACGAAGTCGTTCTTCAGCAGTTTGTCATAGAAGACAATTCTCCGCTTCTCGGAAAACCGCTTTGTGACTGTGCCATTCGCGACAAATCCGAATGTCTCGTCGTCGGTGTTGAGCGTGATGAAGATATCATCATGAATCCCGACGGCAAATTTACATTCCATGAAGGCGATGTTGTGTCTGTCGTCGGCGAAAAAGAGAAGGTTAGAGCCCTTTGCTGTGTGATTTTAGATTAAAATCATTTAATAAAAACGAAACAGTAAACAAAACAGTAAACAAAACAGTTAAAGCTGCCGAAATCGGCAGCGCTATTCCTTTTTGATCTTTTAATGTAATTGTTTATTTTTCTTTTTTATTTATTATATGTACCTGCCGAACGCGTGCTATTTACGGCTACCTTACCGATTCCGTTTGGTACTGCCGGCAGTTCGCGCGCGAGCTGCTGCAATTTTTCAAAATAAACTAAAAACGATGTACGTTTTTTCATCATCTTTTAATTACATGTACCTGCCAGCGCAAAACTAATTTCCATTTGGAATCAGGTTTTAGTTGGCAGTGGGAGGGAGGTTTTAGTTGGCAGTGGGAGGGCGATGTTTAAGAAAATCGCTTCGCGATTTTTAGCGGCTGCCGCCGCAAAAATGAACCCAATTGTTTTACTTTATTCTCATTAAAATCCCATACACGACCGTTAATTTTCATTTCACTCGAAGCGAAGCGGAGAGTTAAATGGAAATTTACGGATTCGTACCTATTATCTTATAAAAACTATTAATCTCAATTCAATTCCTTTCATTGCTACTTATTTTCATTCATTTATCTTATTAGATGTACCTACCGAACGCGTGCTATTTACAGCTACCTTACCGATTCCGTTTAGCACTGTTACCTTACTGTTTCTGTTTGCTGCTGCCGGTCACCGTGCGCGAGCCGCTTCAATTTTAAAAAACAAAAACAAAAAAACGAACCCGTTTTTTCCGGAACTTAATTAAAAAAGAAGAGAAAAATGAAAAAAAGATAAAAAGAAAAGAAAAAATGAAAAAAGATGAAAAGGAAAATTAAATAAAAAAGATGAAAAAGAAAGCTTTACGCTTTCTTTCCGGAAATACCAATGGTCATTTGAACGCCTTCGATATCCCATTCTTTTACCAAATCACCTGAAATGTCCGCGGGGTTTAATTTCAAATCGCCGGCTCTCACTTCTGATGCGATGAGAGCAGTCATGTCTTTGATTAAATCGGAAACATGAGTGTCTTTGATTTGGATACCGGCAGCGATCTGATCATCAACAGCCAAATCCAATTCTTTTCTCATATCCTGAACTCTGCGAATTACTTCTCTTGTGTAGCCTTCCGCTTCCAATTCTCTTGTCAGCTTGGCATCCACATAAACCATACCGCAGTCAGATTCGCTTCCGGCAATGCCTTCGGGAATCAGTTCTTCGAAAAGAACCATCTCAGGAGTTACCGTTACAATCGTTCCGTCTGCTAAGGAAAGTTCCATTTCTTCAACGCGGTCAAAAGCGTCTTTTAAAGACTTGGCGCCGGCTTCATTGAGCGCGTCGGCAACCTTTTTGGCATCCTGCTTAAAAGTCGGACCGAGAACGCTTTGGTTCGGCGTCATCTGAACATCCAAATCTTTCCAAACTTCACCGACAGCGAGAACTTGCACGTCTTTGGAATTGGTCTGCTCCAAAAGCACATCACGCAAATGCGTCAGCGCTGCGGCGACATTTTCATCTGTCGGAACGACAACGATTCTGGAAATCGGCCATCTCAGCTTGCGACCTGCTTTTTGGCGGGCGTTTGATGAGGCTTCGACAACGTTTCTGACGATTTCCATATGTTCTTCGAGTTCGGCGTTGACAAAAATGTCTTTTGCTGCCGGCCAGTCGTTCATATGAACAGAAAGCGGCGCGGTTTCATCGACATTTTTAACCAAATTCTGGTACATGGTTTCAGACAAATACGGCATAAACGGCGCCGAAAGTTTTGCAATCGTCACATACGTTTCGTAAAGCGTTGCGTAAACCGCTAATTTATCGGGATCGTTTGCTTCCGTCCATGTTCTCGGGCGAATCAGCTGAATGTACCAGCGGGAGAGATCTTCCAATATAAAACTGAACAAACCGCGAAGCGCTTTATGAAGCATTTTTTCATCCATCGCTTCCGTCACTTCAGTAACGGTTGACTGCAAACGGGAAAGAATCCATTTGTCCTCTTCGCGCATGCTGCCGATTAAAGATTCTGCGGGATGTTCAAGCGGATTGAAATTATCTAAAATCATGTAAGGGAGCGGGAATTTGTAAACATTCCAGAGAATGTTGACAGTTCTGCTGATTGTTGCCACATCATCCCAAACGAACTTCAAATCATCCCACGGCGCGCTGGATGAGAGCGAATAAGCGCGGAGAACATCAGCGCCGTATTTTTCAATGACTTCATCAGGCGTCACAACATTTCCGAGACTCTTTGACATCTTTTTGCCGTCTTTATCCATCGTAAAGCCGTGCATAAGAACGCTTTTGTAAGGCGTTTTATCAAAAGCGGCAATGGAAGCGCCGAGCTGAGAATAGAACCAGCCGCGGGTTTGGTCGTGTCCTTCCGTAATGAAGTCTGCCGGCCACATTTCATCGAATTTATCGGTTTTTCCGGGGAAGCCGAGCGTTGCAAAAGAAGCAACAGCTGAATCAAACCAAACGTCAAAAACGTCTTTGGTACGAATCATTTTGCTGCCGCATTCACAGTCAAGCGTCACTTCATCGACATACGGGCGGTGGAGCTCAATGTCTCCGGTCAGCTGCGCTTTGGTAATCAGTTCCTGCTTTGTACCGAACACGGCACGCTTTTTACAGTCCGGGCAAGTCCAAATCGGAACCGGAATGCCCCAGTAGCGCTGGCGGGAAATACACCAGTCGCGTGCGTCAGCCACCCAGTCTCTGAATCGGGCAGATCCGGCCCAGTCGGGAGTCCATTCGATTTCATTATCAATCGCATTAAGCATGTCGTCTTTGATCTGACCGACATCCAAGAACCATTGTTCGGTTGCCAAATAGATAATGGCTGTCTTACAGCGCCAGCAGTGTCCATATCTGTGATTGATTTTGCCTTGGGAAAGAAGCAAATCTTTGCTCTTTAAATCTTCAATAATGAGGTCGTTAGCTTCGCGGATGTTCATTCCGGCATATTTTCCGGCTTCTTTCGTATAAGCGCCGTTCGGACCGACGGGGCAGAAAATCGGAAGACCGAATTTGGTTCCGACATAAAAGTCGTCCAAACCGTGGCCGGGTGCAATGTGAACAATTCCGGTGTTGTCGAGTGAAACGTAATCTGCCGGATAAACAGCGTGCGCCATTTCAGCCTGCGCGGGAACTTCATCAGCCAGCGGCGCTGTGTATTCCAAGCCTTGGAAATCTGATCCTTTTTTGGTTTCGAGGATTTCGTGCGCTGTATATTTGCCGCGTTTCATGATGAGCGGAACGGATTCTTTGCCGATGAGAAGTCTTTCGACTTTGCCGTCTTCGCGTGTGGCTTTGACAATCACGTATTCAGCGTCCGGATGGACGGCAGCGGCAACGTTGGACGGAATTGTCCAGGGCGTTGTTGTCCAAATGACGACATAAAAGTCCTGCTCACCTTTGACGGGGAACTTAACATAAATGGAAGCGTCGTCGCGGTCCATATATTCAACTTCGGAATCGGCGATTGCGGTTTCGCAGCGCGGGCACCAGTTGACGACACGTTTTCCTTCTTCAAGAAGTTCTTTTTCATGCGCTTTTTGAATAACCCACCAGGCGGCTTCGATGTATTCGTCTTTCAGCGTCATGTACGGGTTTTCCCAGTCCATCCAAATACCGAGCGCCTTGAATTGGTCGGTCATGTCGCCTTTCTTTTCGATAGCGAACGATTTGCATTCCTGGATAAAGTTGCCGACGCCGAATGTTTCAATGTCTTTTTTAGTGGTGAAACCGAGTTTTTCTTCGACTTTCACTTCAATCGGCAGACCGTGCATGTCCCAGCCGGGTGTGTCGGTGACAGCGTCGCCATTCATTGATCTGTATCTTAAAATAGAGTCTTTGATAACTTTGTTCCAGGCTGTTCCCATGTGGATGTGTCCGGTTGTGTACGGCGGTCCGTCCACGAAAAAGAATTTCTTTCCGTTCTTTCGTCCTTCGCGTGTTTTGTGATACGCGTCGGTTTCATTCCAAAATTGGTTGACTTGTTCTTCAACCTTTTTGGTTTCATATTTCTCCGGTATTTCTTGAAGCATAAATTGTCCTCAATTTAATGATAAATGGTAAATGTATGTGATTATGATAATGAAAATGAAATTGTTACTAATTTATATACTGACATATAAAGGTGTGGAACAAAGACTTCCTTTTCTTAAAAATATTTCGAGAAAGGACGAAAATTGTGTCTGAAAAAAGAGTGCAAAAAAATATATGAAAAATATGTGGCGGATTTTTTGTTTGTTTTTTTGAAAGTTGTGCGGCTCGCGCGTGCGGCGGTGCTGCTTTAAATTAGAGTGGTGGTGTTTTTAGTATTGCAGCGGCAGCTGCAAAAATCGCGGAGCGATTTTTTATAAACACCTCCCTCCCACTGCAAAACGGCAATCTGACTCTAATTGGTAGCGGCAATCTGACTCCAAATGGTAATAGCAACCTGACTCCAAGTGGTAATAGCAACCTGACTCCAAATGGTAACAGCAACCTGACTCCAAATGGTAACAGCAACCCGGCTCCTTGTAGAAATTAGTTTTGCGTTCGGCAGGTACAATTATAAAATAAATATACGAAAAAGGAACCAACCGATTTTATAATTTTATCGAAAATTATGCAGTTCGCGCGCGGCGCCTGACAAGAAATAGAAGAAAGAAATTGAATCAAGAATAGGATTTGTATTAATTTTCTTTGTTTTTAATTGCTTTAACTTCCCAGTTGCTGACGCCTTTTAATTCATTAAAGAGCTGGATGATGTCGTGATCTTTTCCGGTCCAGTAAAAGTCTTTTTTCAGCTGTTTTTCTTTTTGCAGCTCTTCAAAAAAGGCGAGTGTTAAATTATAAACTGCTTTTTCGGATGAGAAGGGAACATTAAAAGTGACACGATAGCGGCCATTGTGCCGGCCGTAAGAAACGAGTGTATAGCCCATGCGCTGATAATTTTGGATGTCGTCAAAATCACAGAGAATTTCTGTTTCATGCGTTGTTGAGTTGTCGATTGCGGAAATGCTTTTTAAAATCAGTCCGATTGTATAATCCGGAACAATATTACGGCAATGGAGTGTGATTTTTCCGTATGTGCAGATGAGATCAATATCTTCATTGCCCATTTCAAATGAAATAAGCGTTTGAGGATCAATGCCCGAAAGCTTGATTTTAACCCTTTCCGCTGACTGCAATTCTCGGTTCAACACAATAAACACCGCAAATAAAATTTAAAATTAGATTATGTCTTTCGATATGCAAACTTGGTAAATTTTGTTTGATTTCGAAAGTAATTTCATCTATTTGGTCTATAGAGTATATATTATTTTTCCAAGATAATTTCCAAGATAATTTATTGTACAAATTTTATAAAATCGAGAAACAGAGCATACATTTTTTTCATTTTATCCTTTTTATTAAGATGTTTTGGAGACAGCAACAGTTGAAGACAGTAACCGTAAAGTGTGGCATCAGTATAAAAACAGGCGTCGACGCGCGCGAACAGCACCGTTTTCAGCGAATTTAAAAAAACGAGCGTGATATTTATTGAAAGTAAAGAAAAATTAAGACAAAAAAAGAAAAGTAAAATAAAAAAGTGCCGTGTCATTTGGTTGACACGAGCGTACTGATGAGTGAATTGTCTTTTCTGAGTGTTTTAAGCTGGTTTGCAGGACCGATAACGGTTAATTTCTGCTGACCGGCATCTTTTTTGAAGAGTTTTCCAAAAAGTGAGCCTGAACCTTCGTCACGCGGGTAGCTTTCGATTTCAAGACCGTAGAAATCGTCATGGATTTCTGACATTGTCATTTCAATCAGCTTGGCTTCTTCCATCGGATCAAGACCTTTTTCTAAGACCATGATTTTTCCTTTGCGCACTTCATCAATGATGTAGCGCACTTTTTCGGTAGAACCCATTCCGGCAAGTTTTGCGCCGGAAACTAAGTCAAGTTGAATATCGCTCATTTGAATCACCCGAATTGTTTTGCAATGGATTCATAGAATGTTTCCATGTTCGTTCCTTCCAAAGCTGAAATTCCGATGAATGGGTGCTGCGGGAATGCTTCTTTAATGGCTTCCGGATCAGCTTCAGGCAAGTCAACTTTGTTGGCGACAATTAAAAGCGGTAATTTACGGGCTTCCATATTGCCGATAACTGTAACATTCACTTGTGTATACGGGTTTTCTGTTGCGTCCATGACTAAAATAACGCCGTCCAAATCTTCAAGCCATTTTACGGATTCAATGACACCTTCCGTTGCTTCTTTGGAGCGCTGTTTGGATTCTTTTTCGCCCATTCCTTCTTTCATGAAGTCGTGGAAATCGATTTTTGTTGCCAAACCGGGCGTATCAACGATGTCTAAACAAATTTTGCTTCCCTTGGATTCGATTTCCAATTTGTGGTGGCGCTGCGCCTTTCTGGTTTCGTGCGCAATGTGGGAAACGGAGCCGAGGGGATCGGTATCGTCATCGTCTTTCCAGTCTTTTACAATACGGTTCGCAAGTGTGGTTTTGCCGGCATTCGGGGGTCCGTAGATACCGATGCATGCATTTTTCTTTTTAAACAATCTGCCGAAAAAATTTTTGAATTGAGAAATTACACCCATATTTTTCCTCCAAAGGAAAATTGAATTGAAATAAAAATTTTTGAATGAATTAATTGAAATAAGAAAATTATGATTATTATTTCAATAACACATTGCCGGCGCCGTAAAAACCGGTTATGCCGGTGAAATGTAATTAAGGAAAAATGTCACAGCTAGTATTTATAATTCATGTCAGAAAGAAACAATGAGTTTGAATCGCTGAAAAACAAAGGTCGTTTTTATCACTTTTTTAAAAATGAGGGTGATCGCGCGCGGCAGATATTTCTTTAAATTAGATCCGGCGGCGGCAGCCGCAAAAATCGCGAAGCGATTTTTCAGTAAACACCTGACTCCAAGTGGAAACAAACACCTGACTCCAAGTGGTAATTAGTTTTGCATTGGCAGGTACATATAATGAAGATAAATTAATAAAAACAATAAAAACAGTGGCAATTAATTGAATTGAAAGCTATTTTTTACCCTTTTTGTTAAATTGAATATTAAAAACGGGAAGCTCATTTTCATTAAAATCAAAAAAATGCTGCCGTTCGCGCGCGGCCGGCTGCAACAAAAATAAACAAAAAAATGAAAAGAAAATGAAAAAAAAGAAGAAAATAAAATTAAACTTTAATTTTCAACTGCCGTCTTTCTATTTTCATTTTCAATCATTCGTTTTTTATTTTCTAATTCTTCTGCAATTTCTTCTTCTTCTGCGCGTTCAAAAATTTTCGGGAACGGAATGAAACAGCAAACTACAGCCGCGATACTGAGTGGAATTAAGTATTCGACCGGACAAATAATTAAATAAACCAAAACAGTTGCAACAGGCTTTCGAAGAACCATTTGCGTCATAGCAACAGAGCAGATGAGTGCGCAAAATGTCGGATCAATCGGGATTAATTTTGAAATCGCATAACCGAGCACAATTCCTGAAAAAATAATTGGGAAAATGTGACCGCCGCGCCAGCCTGTTAAGAAACAGAGGCGGGAGACAAATACTTTTAGAATCACTGTCAAGAATAAAACGATGACAGACATTGTTGTCCATTCGGCGGCAATCTGCGCGATCTGCGTTTCGCCTGAAAACAGCGTGTATGGCAGAAAAACGCCGACTAAACCGAGGATGAAGCCGCCGATTGTTGCCAGCAGAACTTTCTTTTCTTTAATCGGACTGATTCCTTTTCGGATTATAATTCCAAAAATGTAGTAAAGGTAGCCGAAAAGACCGCTGATAATTGCAAGCGGCACAATCGCAAGCCATTCATTGAGACCGAACGGGACATATTCATAGCGGTACATGCCGGATTCCGGGAAAATGTGAGAAAGAATTGCAAAAACGCCGAAAGCAACGATTGCCGATGCAAAATAAATCAAACTTTTTGTGCGTTTGGGAAGAATTTGATCGATATCATTTTCGTCATCGATTTCAATGCTATCATTATTTTCAATATTACTATTACTTTTAATATTACTATTATTTTTAATATTGTATTTTTCAACATTTTGTTCTTCATTGATGGTATTTGTATGCGGTCCTGTTACGATTCCTAATATTTCATCATCGTCTTCGGGTTTATTTTGTTCTTCATTTAATGAAAAGAAGGATTTCTTTTTGGATTCGAATGTTTCGGCAAAACCAAAGAACGGGGAACCGAACATAGCACTGAGTGTTGCTGCCGCGCCGATTTCGGTGTAAGCTTTTACGTTTTTGGCGGTTGTTTTGATGTGATCGGCAATCCAAGTGCTTAAGCCGCCAAGAATTGAAACGAGCGCCGCTTCAGGACCGATACTGCCGCCGAAAATAAGGGGCAGAAATGCTGAAATTGTGATGCCGGGCAGATTTTTGTATTCTACGCGTTTTGTTTTTTGAATTTCCTGAAGTTCAATGGACAAAACCCCGGGCACGTTGCCGAAATATTTTTTGCAGAGACCAACCAAAACGCCGCCGATTGTACAAACGATGACCGGAAGATACAAAAAGTCAATTTTTTCGGGCAAATCTGTCCAAATCAGTTCTAAGCAGAAATTCATCACCCATAAGAAAAGCCATGTGACGGCACCGATGAATGCGCCCAAAAGAAGCGCGTAAATTAAAAAGGTCAACCTGTTCTTTGTTTTAACGTCAAAAATATTCATAATAACCCTCAAAAATAATCCTGTTACCAAGCGGATATTGTTTTGACGATATTTATTTTTGTGGGAGCTAAAAATGAAAAAAGAAAACAAAAATAGAAGATAAAAAAAGAAAATAAAGTAAAATATCAAAAAATGAAAAAGAAAAGTGCGGTTTTGATAAGTCACGAAGGTCAGGCGCTCGCGCGGGCGGCAGATAAATTATTGCGCGGCGGCAGCCGCAAAAATCGCGAAGCGATTTTTTACAAACGCCTCCTTCCCACTGCAAAACGGAATCTGACTCCAAGTGGCAACAGCAGCCTGACTCCAAGCGGCAACAGCAGCCTGACTCCAAGCGGCAACAGTAACCTGACACCAATCTTCATTAATTAAAAAAACAAGTGCATTCGCGCGCGCAGACACTCATAAAATAAAAAAATTACAAGATAAAAATAGAATGACGAAAACGAAAAAATAAAAAAGGAAAACAAAGCGGCAGAATTACCACTTTGCATCTGTAGAATCAATTGAAGCGTCAATCGCCACTTCGCCGATATTTGCGGCATAATCAACAATTCTTCCGATACTGTCAATGACGGTACGAATACCGATCATTGTTTCAAAAGATAAATTGGTTGATTTGTCGAAATAATCACGGTTGAAATGCGTGATGAATGTGTTCATTGTTTCTTGATTTTCAATGACTTGATTTGCCATTTTCGGGCTTTGCGTGACTAAGGCTTCAACAGATTTTTTGAATGTGTCAACGGCAAAGTCGGCCATCTTTTTGATTTCACTGATTCTTTTTTCATCTAATTCGGGGTGGAAAAGAATCACAATTTTGGCAATTCTATAAGAGTGGTCGGCAATACGCTCAATAGGGGCTGCTGCCATTCTGTAATTGTGATATTCTTCAATAGATGCGTCATTCGTATCAATGAAGCCGGTTCCGCATAAAATAGATTTAAACTGTTTTGAAATAACCATATACAAGCGGTCAACTTCGTCATCTCTTTCCATGACGTCAGTTGCTAAGTCCAAATCGCAGTTGCAAACAGCTAAAATACTGTCGTTGAACATCGAGGTTGTAATAAGCGACATGCGCTGAACTGCTTTTTTAATAGATAATTCGTTCGGGCTTAATAAATCCTGAACCAAAACGAGATTTGAATTTTCTTCAACGATTTCAGGACCGATTAATTTGTGACAAACAGCACGGAGCGTCTTTTTCTGGTCAGCTGAAATTTTAGAAGATGTAAATTCAATAATATCATAGCCGGCCAAATAAATTGCGACAAATGCTCTTTCCAAACTGTTGCCGCTGACATTTGTGATGTCAATTGATTTTTTGCGAAGCGGTTTGCTGTCAATTTCCGGACTGATAAGCAATTTTCCATTCGGCTGCGGCTGAACACCAACACGCGCGCCCGGCGTAATGCCTACTTTCTCAGCCCACTGTTTCGGCAGCGAAATAATATATGTAGAGCCGCCTGTCTGTTGTACTTTTCGAGTCTCCATGTTACGAACACCATTTTAATTCAAAATTATATATACAAACCAGTATATAGATTATTTATAAAAATTAAACATCTGATAAAAAAGATTTATTCTTGATAACCTCAATATTCCTATACATTGTTTTCATATATATATATTCCATAATTTTACTATATTCCTTCTTTTGCATTTAGATATATTACTCATTTATTTTTTGACGCCGTTATTCAAAATATTTAAATGAGCCGATAGCCATTCTTTTAAATAACTTATAATCTAAATTCAGGAATAATGATTCGGGAATAAAATATGATCCAAAAGGGATACGGATGTGCATTCGGCGGCGGAACTATAATTAATGCCGTTGCGGCTTGGAAAGGCTGTGCTTACGCTGTAGAGCTGAAAACTTATGCTGAAGTTTGTTTAAGCAATGAGCATGCTTATTCAAATTCCAATTTCAATTCTAACTTAAACTCCAAGTTAAATTTCAAGTTAAGTTCCAAGTTAAATTTCAAGTTAAGTTCCAAGTTAAATTCCAAATTAAATTCTAATTTTGTTTCCGGCCGAATTCATGAAAATCCTGAAACTGATTCGTCTTTAATTGAATTGTGTGTTCAATCGGTTTTAGAACAATTTGATTATCCTGGTGAAGCGTTTGTTTTAACAAGAAGTGACATTCCGGTCGCCGGCGGCTTAAAAAGCAGCAGCGCTGCTGCCAACGCTTCAATTCTTGCTGCTTTAGACGCTTTGAATGAAGAATTGGAACCGGAAGAAATTGTTAAGCTTGGCGTTCGTGCCGCGAAAGAAGCCGGCGTTACGATTACCGGCGCTTACGATGATGCCTGCGCTTCATTTTACGGCGGCGCTGCGGTGACTGACAATAAAAATATGGAACTTCTTAAAAGAGAAGAATTCAATTACGATGTTTTAATTTTAAATCCGGGAACGAAAGCTTTCAGTTCAAAAACAGATATTTCCCGTTCTGTTTTGATGAAAGATATTATTGAAATTGCTTTTGAAAATGCATTGAACGGCGATTATAAAATAGCGATGAAATTAAACGGACTAACTTATTGTGCCGCGCTCGGCTTCGATCCTGAACCTGCCATTTCTTGTATGGAAATCGGTGAAAAATTCGGCATTACTGCCGGTTTATCGGGAACCGGTCCTTCATTTACGGCGCTTTTGCCTCAAATTAATTCGCTGCCTGAAAATGAAGCTGAAAGAGAAAATCTGCGTTCTGTTAAAGAAGAAATTAAACAAACCTGGGCGGCTCAATTTCCAAACGGTAAAATCTTTGAAACGCAAACGTTTAATGGAAATGCGATCGAAGAAAGCCGGCGCTTTTCAAATTATATGAAATCTTTAAACAGCGATTTAAAAAATGTCGATTTATCCAAATTCTGATTTTTTTACAATTTGAAAAAACGAGTTCACTATTTAATTTTTTTAAAAAATGGTGCAGCTCGCGCGTGCGCGGTGGCTGATGTAAGCGATTGATGATTATTTCTATCAGCGGCGTCAGCCGCAAAAAAATGACTCCAATTAATAGATGATACAAAATAAGAAAACGCCAACGCGCGCAAACAGCATAATTTTTAACGATTTTTTTTAAAACCATCGTCGATTTTTGATCAATTACAATTAATCATCATTTTTTCATTTATTTTCATTTATCAGATGAAGTTTTATATTGAATGGGGTTTAAAATTAGAGTGTTTAAGTTATCTATTTTCAAAAGAAAAGGACGGATGATAAAATGCCGACAGGTATGCTGGAGACAACGCGCGAAAAAATGAGATTGATCGATAGAGAAATCATTGAATTAATTGAAGTTCGGACAAATTTGGCCAGTGAAATTCTCTCGTCAAAAAAAGAAATGGGAAAGCCGATTATTGATGAAGAACAAATCCAAACAGTTTTGGACCGCGCAACAAGCCTGGCTGTTGAAAAAGGATTAGATGTCGATTCAGTGCATCAGATTTTTGAAATTCTCATTCAAATGAGCATTGATAAACAAAACGAATACAGCGGTAAATCGAAATACATCTGATTTCGATTTCATTTTTTATTTACTTTTTTATTTATTTTGTGCCGTATTTTCGAATATGTGCCCAAGACCGAATCAGTTTTTCATTTTTAAGTTCATTTTCAGGCGTTTCCGCTTTATTTTCATTATAAATTCCGATATTTTTGCGGTTAAAATGTTTTCGATCCGCGCCGACCGGACAAACTTTAATACAAATTCCGCAGGGCGCCGTTCCTTTTGCCGCTAATGTTAAAGTATGATTTATACATTTCATTTTATCCATTTTTTCAGCCGGATATGATTCTGATTTATTCGATGAAATTGCGCCGGCCGGACAGAAACGCGCGCAAGCTGTACAATTGATGCAAATGTTTTCTTTTTTTATTTTCTGCCGTTTTTCCAACACTTCTTCGGGAACGCCTAATTCGTCAGCGGAAGCGGAAGTAAATATAGATGTGAATCTGATTCTCGGACCATAATCCGGTGTCAGCAGTGTGTTGGTACGGCCGAATGTACCAAGTCCGGCGTGATAGGCGGCATGTTTGTGAGAAAAAGCCGCCGTCGGGTTTTTCAAAATCGTTTCCATGCCGGCGTATCCGTCTCTTGAAATCGGAACGGCAAACAGATTTTGAGCATTTAAAAAGAATGAAAGTTTCAGCGCTTCGGCATCTAAATGTGCATTTAAGGTTTTGTAATGCTCATTATAGTAAACTGACGGCGTTGTTTCAATTATCGGCAAAAGAACAGGAACACCGATAACAATAACAGTTTTTGTTTCCGGAAAAAGAGATGTCGGGAAAAATTCGGAAGGAACGGAAAAATCATTTTCATTTTCCCATGAAGCGGCATCGGCAAAACCGAATACCGGTATTTCGGATTTTTCCTGTTTTTCTAAAAGAAATTGATAAAATGATGACATGAATGTCACCTTCTCTTTGTTTTTTATGCGTTCAGCAAATCTAAAATCCGAATTGCCAAATGAGCGCCGTTTGCGCCGTTATCGACACCGACTGCGGCAACAGGAACGCCCGGCGGCATTTGTGTTACAGACAAAAGAGCATCCAAGCCGCCCAATTTTGCACTGACCGGAACACCGATAACCGGTTTTTTGGTTTTGGATGCGACAACGCCGGGTAAAGCGGCTGACAATCCCGCAATTGTAATATAAACGAGCGCATCGCAGTTTTTAACATAATCTTCCAAATCATCCGGATTCCGGTGAGCGGAAATAACAACCACTTCATATGTATAATTCGTTTTTTCAAGGACCGCAACGGCTCTGTCAGAAATTGCTCTGTCCGATTCGGAACCCATAATAATTGAAATTTGGACCATTGTTTTCGCCACCTGTATCAAATCAAAATGTCTCTCTCAATATTTGAAATGTCTTTATGAAATAAAAAATGTGTATGTAAAGTTAAATTTGTTAAAATTAAATAAAACTTTAGTTCAATCTTTAAAAAAACGCTCATCTTCATTAAAAAGTAACGGTGTCAGTAAAAATCGGTGACAAATTTACGGGCAGCAGAAATGAAGAATTTTTTCGATTGGGTTGAGGTGTTTGTTACCAATTGGAGTCAGGTTTCCGTTTCCGATTGGAGTCAGATTACAGTTTGCAGTGGGAGGGCGATGTTTATAAAAAATCGCTTCGCGATTTTTAGTGGCTCCGCCGCTACTTATGCAAGCAACCGGCGCGCGCGGGCAGCAGCAATTTTCAAAAATTAATAAAAAAGAAAATGCGGTTTGAAAATCTATTTCAAAATAAATCTTTTTTGTTAAATTATTTCAAAATAAATTATTTCCATTAAATTATTTTAAAATAAATTGTTTCAGATAAATTATTTTGAAAATAGTTTCTTTTATCTAATTCAAAAATAATTCATCGGATTTGTGCAATTGAATAATAATTAAATAAAATAGATTAATTTAAACATAGTTAACCAATTTTGTAGAATATATCCTTCTAAATTAATGAATCGTAACGCCTTTAACGCCTTTGACATTTCTTATTTTTTCAACAAGGTCACCGGATATCTTTTTATCAGTAATGATTGTTAATCTCGGCGCTTCGTTAAAGAAAGGATCATCGGAAACCGCTTGTCGGATGCTGTAATTTGCGTCAGAAATAACGCTTGCAACACCTGATAGAATGCCGACTTCAGCGCCGTCATCGGGTATGATTATGATTACACCCAAATCCAAATGAGGCGCGACTTCCGCTAAAAACGGAATGGAACGAACGTGTTTAAAGAAATCAAAAAGCGTCTCATCTTCAACAATATGTTTGGCAGTTGCATCAACAACGCGCCGGTCAACATTGATTTCTTTACCGATTTGAACATGCGGGATTTCAATATTGCCCGAAACAACTTTTCCGGCAGCGCTGACTTGGAATCCGCGTTCTAAAAGAAGTTTCACAACTTTTTCCTGCGCCGGATATTTTTCAAATTTATTATGAATCGGTTCCCACATATTTATTCCCTTTTTGATTAGCTTTTTACTTTTGTTTTTCTGTTTTTATCCAAATGTACATTTGTATCTGTTTATGTTCTTTTTTATTCATTAAATCAGTAAAAATATTTAACACTTTTAGCCGTTATAAAGCTCCAGATGACAAAACCCGAATTTAAAGATGATTTTATATTCAATATCAAAAAAATTGAGCAGATTGAGCCGCTTTTATTGACTGCGGCCGGTCAGACGCGGCTGAAAAACGCAGTTGAAAAAAGTGAACGTGCAAATCAAAATCAGAAAAAACAAATTCAAAAAAATATTGAAACAGCCGGCTTTACCTGTCTTCAATGCGGCAAATGCTGTGAAAGAACAGAAGCTGATAATTCCGTTTATATTCTGCCGGAAGAAATTGAGCAAATCGAAGCAGCAATCAATCTTTCCCGTAATGAATTTATTCTTCCGATGCTGCCGGATTATTTTGAATCTGCGGGAAATATAGAAAAGAATTATTTATTTAATGTATTGCAGTCGCTTGATGCTCAAATTGATAAAGACGGTCAAATTCATACCTTCGGATGGATGCTTCAGAGAAAAAATGATGGCAGCTGTATTTTTTTAGATTCGGAAACTAAAAAATGCGCTATTTATGAAATTCGTCCGGGATTGTGCCGCACATATCCGTTTTATATCGATGAAGACGGATTTTCGGATTGTGAATGCGACGGTATCGGAAAAGTTAAAAAAACAGACGAAATCGTTGTAAATGACTTAATAGCGGCACTTCAAAAACGTGTTATTTCAGACCAGGAGGATTATATTAAAACATCGGCCGTTATTAAAGAAAAATATGACCGGCTGAAATTAAACAGTGACGAAGGAAATGATCTGTTAAAAGAGCAGTTTGAAAAAAATACGATTTCATTTGTTGTTTATGACAGCACAGGCGTTTATTCTGTTGATGTTTTAATAAAAATGAATTGATAGAAATTCGAATTATTTAATAAATTATTTAAAGCTAAGGAAAGTACTGACCGACAATAAACAAATAAAAAGAATACAAAAAAAAATTAAAGAAAAAAACGAAAATGTATTGAATATTTCATTGAAATTGCATTTAAACTGTATTCAAACAAAATTTCGTTATCAAGCAGGGTGACATATATGGGAAATAAACCAATGACATTGGCAGAAAAAATCTTTACGAAAGCAGCCGGCAATCCCGTTTCAGCAGGAGAATTTGTTGTTGCCGATATTGACCGCGCGATGACACACGATATTACGGGTCCGCTTGCTGTTAAAGGATTTTATGAAATCATGGAAGGCAAAGACGAAAAGAAAGTCTGGGATCCAGAAAAAGTTGTTATTGTTTTTGACCATCAGTCGCCTGCCGATTCGGTAAATGCCGCTCAGAATCATATTTATTTGAGAAAATTCGCACAAGAACAAAATATTCTGAACTATGACATCTATGAAGGTGTCTGCCACCAGGTTCTGCCCGAAAAAGGTCATGTTTTGCCCGGCGATTTAATTGTCGGCTCAGACTCTCACACCTGTGCTTACGGCGCGCTCGGCGCGTTTTCAACAGGATTGGGTTCAACAGATATGGCGGCTGTTTTGGCAACCGGCAAATTGTGGTTTAAGGTTCCCGAAACATTGCGCTTTAACATTGAGGGAAAGCTTCCCGAACACGTTTATTCAAAAGACTTGATTCTTCATTTAATCGGCGATGTCGGTGTTGAAGGCGCCCGTTACATGGCAGCGGAGTTTGCCGGTGAAACCGTTCACAACCTTTCAATTTCCGAAAGAATGACAATGTCAAATATGGCAATTGAAATGGGCGGTAAAGCCGGTTTAATCGAACCTGATAAAATTACTGAAAATTATATTAAAGAACGCATTCCTGATTTCAAATTGGATTCAAACTGGAAATCTGACAGCGGCGCGTCTTTTAAAGAGGTGCGCGGCTACGATGTTTCAGAATTAGAACCGCAGGTCGCTTGCCCGCATAATGTTGATAATGTGAAATCTGTTACAGAAGTTGCCGGAACTAAAATTGATCAGATCTTTGTTGGCTCCTGTACAAACGGCCGTTTCGAAGACATTAAAATTATGATGGACGTGATGGGTAATGATCCGATTGCCAAAGGCGTTCGTTTAATTGTTGTCCCGGCTTCACGAACAGAATACATGAAAGTTTATCGTGCCGGCTACATTGAAACTTTGATGGAAAAAGGCGCTATTGTTGAATCTCCGTGCTGCGGTCCATGTATGGGCGGCTCATTCGGTCGTCTCGGTGACGGCGAAGTTGGTTTGTCAACATCAAACAGAAACTTCCAGGGCCGTCAAGGCAGTCCGAATTCTTTCGTTTACTTGTCATCCCCGGCAACTGCCGGCGCTTCGGCAATTACGGGCGAAATTACAGATCCGAGAGAAGTTTAATAATTCTGTTTCATAATCATAAAATTCGGAGAATAAAAATGTCGGAAACACCTGATTTATCCGTTTTAAATACAATTTATAAAATCATTGAAGAGCGCAGTAAAACTCAGCCGGAAGGCTCTTACGTTTGCGCTTTATTAAACGACCCCAAAGGCATCAACAAGATTTTAGAAAAGGTCGGCGAAGAAACAACGGAAACAATCATTGCCGTAAAAGATGGCGATAAAGAAGAAATTGTTTATGAAACATCTGATCTTCTTTTCCATTTGCTGGTAATGCTGTTCGAATGCGGTGTCACGCCCGATGATATTTCAGCCGAACTTGCCCGCCGCTTTAAATAAACCGGCGGTTTAATTTCTATTTTTATTTTTACTTAACTTTTATTCATTCATCCGTTTATTTTTGAGTCTCATGCCGCCTGTTCGACCTGCCGCCGGGGAAAAAACAACTGAAACAAACATTCAAGTCGGTTCAATTCGATTGGATTGCATTGTTATTTTTTCCGCTAAAAGAAAAAAAACTCTCAGCTATACGGTACGTTATGAAAATGATAAAACAGATGCCGGTCTTTTGAAAACTGAATTTTCGGAAGAGGAAGATATTATTTTTACACCCTCCAAAAAGCCTGTTTTATTTGTTCGCGCTCCGGCATCACTTTCATTGAAAGAAATACAGTCGGTTCTTTTGGAAAATGAAAAAAATGTAATTGAATTACTTGAAAAAGCAACTCAAAAAGAACAAGCGGCGCAAAAAAAATCGAAGCAGTCATACAAAAACGGCAGCATTTTTCATTATATGGGACGAACATACACGCTTCGCTTGATTTATGATGAAACGGAAAAAAAGATTCATGTTCATCTTTTGGATGGTCAGCTGCAGGTTTATTTACCTCATAAAATGATTGATTTGGCAGAAGTTGAAAGAGAGAAAAAAATAAAAAAAGCCGTTGAAGATTTTTATATTGAACAGGCGGATGTTTTTTTCAATTCGAGAGTTGATTATTTTGCTGAGAAATATTTAGATCTGCTTGGAAAAAAACCGCGATCTATCAAAGCAACCTACTACAAAGGAAAGTGGGGCTGCTGTACCTATCAAAATGACATACGGCTCAATTGGATTTTAATTCAAGCCGAAACACCTGTTATTGATTATATTATTGTTCACGAGTTGTGTCATATCCGTCATAAAGACCATTCTAAGGATTTCTGGAATTTGGTTAGAACAATCGATCCCAAATATAAAGAAAAACGGCAGGAACTCAAAGAAAACGGTTGGATTTTAGGAATTAAGTAAAAAAAATTTGCTCGCTTCGCTCACAAATTTTCATGAGCAGTGGGAGAGCGGTGTTTGTTTCCACTTGGAGTCAGGTTTTAGTTTC
>JAJDHP010000079.1 GCA_030266245.1 Methanimicrococcus sp. OttesenSCG-928-J09 | reverse complement strand
AACCTTGATTTCCAAATCGTCGGTGAAAACGGTTTCCAAACAGAATGGACCGATCATGCCGCCGAATTTTTTCAATGATTCTTCAACAACACGGCTGCCGAGTTCAAAAATAAGCGGCAGTAAAGATTCTCTGGCAACGAGCGGCGCGTTTCCGGTCACAACATATGTCGGAATGATGCCTGCTTCCATGAGTTCTTTGGGGGGAACCGAGACGGAAAATTTCGTCAGCGTTGGATTCAACGCGGCGGTCCATGCTGAGCATTTCAAGCGTGCCTTTGCTGAGCGTGTAGCCGTCTTCTTTAATCGGGGAATAGAAGTAGTGTAAATAGTAGCGTGTGCCTGTAATGAATCTTTGAATCGTGAATGTTTTGGTATCATCGATGTGTTCGACAAAGTCTTCATACGATTTGGCGATGAAAAAGCCTTTACCACCTTGAGCGCCATCGTATTTGACCATCACGGGGCCGTCAATATCTCTGGGATCTTCAATGACATCGGGCATATGAATGCCGGCGCCGACAAGCCATTGTCTTTCCTTTTTGCGGTCAGATTCCCATTCCAGAACATTACGGTTGCCGAATGTCGGAAGTCCGAGCTCTGCGAATTTGTCAGTTCCCATGTAAGCGATAAAAGAGCCGTGCGGAACGATAATAACATTTTTGGCTTTCAGTTCTTCGACTTTGTCTAAAAGCTGGTCGTAACGGTCAAGCACTAAAAATTCGTCCGGCTTTGCAAGCGGAAAAGCGTCATAATATTTAGGAGGCGCCCTTAAACAAATCCCGAGCGTCTTAAAACCTTCTTTGCGGGCACCGTCAAAAATCTGAAGGCTGGAATGAGAACAAATGGTTGCAATCGTAATGTTCTCCAAATCATATGTGTCCAAAACACCGAGGATATCTTCTTTTGTAAAATTCATAAAAAATGTTCCATAAGCTTTTGGCTTTAAAGGAAGTTATCATATTTAAGGATATTTTTCAGCAGTCGAAAAGGGTAAAGTCTTGAAATTAAAGACAGTTTTTTTATTTTTTGAATAATCTGAATGAAAATAGTTTCTTTTAAGGTATCCATAGTAAACCATAGTACAAAATTTATATCCATTCGATGGCATGTAGTCCTCTGACATTATTCGTATCTCTATTCGATACTAAATTCGAATAAATGTCTTTTTATGAGGAGTGAATATTTTATGGATTCTGTTAAAAAATACATTGCTGAAGCTCTCGGAACTATGGTTTTGGTTCTTTTCGGCTGCGGCAGCGCTGCAATTGCAGGTTCTGTTCTCGGAACCTTCGGGATTGCAATGGCTTTTGGTCTTTCAATTGTAGCAATGGCGTATGTCATTGGCAACATATCCGGATGCCATGTCAATCCCGCTGTTTCGATTGCCATGCTCATTGACAAACGCTTATCTCCAAAAGACTTTATCGGCTACGTCGTTTCTCAAGTCATCGGCGCGGTTGTCGGTATTGCACTTTTGGCGTTCATCATCAACTCTGCCGATCTCGGCGGATTCGCAGCCACAGGATTGGGTCAAAACGGCTTTGATGAAGCATCTGCTGTTGGATTAAGTATGATCGGCGCAATCATCGTTGAAATCATTTTGACTTTTGTTTTTGCTTTCACGATTCTCGGCGTCACAGACAACGAGAAAACAAGCGCAATTGCCGGAATTGTTATCGGTTTAACACTTGTGTTTGTTCACATCATGGGCATTCCGCTCACCGGAACATCTGTTAATCCCGCAAGAAGTCTGGCGCCCGCTTTGCTTATCGGCGGTCTTGCACTTCAGCAAGTTTGGGTTTTCATCATCGCACCGCTCATCGGCGGCTCGTTGGCAGCTCTTGTCTATCGGTTCTTTAAAGCCGGCAAAAGCGAAAGCAAAGCATAAGCTCAGTGTTTTTAATACAATTTAAAATGAGCAATATCTAATAGTTTTAGATTTAATTTAAAAAAAGAGTGACAAGCCCGTTTATCGCGGGCTTTATTTCTCTTGAAAATTAATTTATTCTTCTGCTGTTTCTTCAACAGTTTCTGCAACTTCTTCAGCTGCGGGGGTTTCTGCGGCTTCAGTCACCGGTGCTTCGACGGGTGCTTCTGCAGGTGCAGTGTTTTCTTTTTCTTCTTCAACAACTTTCGGAACTCTGCGCTGTGCCGGTGTTTTGACGACTTCGGTCTTTCTGATTTCGACTCTTCTCAAGGGGTAGATGTTTTTGGTTTGTTTGTAAACCATGGAAGAGAGTTTGCCGGTGACGATTTCCTGAACAAGGTCTTCGAAGTTGGATTTAACTGCACGTCTGACGACGATTCTTGTCATCATATTGCGGATTGCTCTGATCTGGCTGGTTCTTGCTCTCTTAACGGTGAAGCAGGTCGGTTTGATTGTCACGATGTAGCCGTCAGCTGTTCTGACAGTCAAAATGGCATCGATTTTGGATGTCTGTCTCTTCACGATGGAGCGGAGATAGTCGTTTGTCAAGTGGTGACCGAGGAAAACGGTTTCTGCGGTGTCGCCGTTGACGCTGACGATTCTGAATCTCATTTTGATGTTGTTCTTGGACATGTCGCCGGCCATTTCGCCGACAGTTGTTTCAATGATACGGTCAGCAAGGAGTGCCGGGTCGGATGCGATTGTTTGACCGACGGTTGCGCGGTTTAAAAATTCGGGCGCAACGATGTTGTACCATTTCTTCTCTTTCCAGCTGTCCACTTTCTTTTGTTGTTTTCTTGCCATAATATTTTCCTCCGAGATATA
>JAJDHP010000078.1 GCA_030266245.1 Methanimicrococcus sp. OttesenSCG-928-J09 | reverse complement strand
CGCTGAAATCCTTGTTCAAATTCAGGGAACACACAGTCAAAGTGTTGACAAAGATAATATTACCGTAACCGTTATCGGCGACAAAATTTATGTGAATGTTCCTGTCACGGACTCAAGCGCTGTGAACACAAAGGATCTCGGCTTTGAAAAGGTTGAAGTTGTCCTCGGTACAAAGGATCAGTTCAAGGACGGCGAATACACAGTTATCGTCAACTACGGAACTGAAAAGGAATTTACTTCCAATATTAAATTTGAAGACGGTCAGCTTTACTACTACAAGCCAGGAACTGTCGGAAACATTGCCATCGGAACTGACGGAAACAACATCACCGTTGATGTAAACGTTGTTCTCGGCGGCAGCGCTGAAACAATCGACAAGGAAAACATCACAACTTCCGGCAAATTTGATGAAAACGGAAAGTATGACATCTCCATTCCGACACAGATTAAAGACGGCGTTACAACGCTGAACTTAATCAATGCACAGGAATCCTTCGTCATCGGTCAGCTTGACCAATTGGAAGACGGAACCTACACTGTTTCCGTAAACGGTGTCGAAGTGACCTTTACAGTTGAAAATCATGAACTTGTCGTGACCGAGTAAATTCGGAAACCAAGTTCTAAACAGTTCTTAAACTGACCAAACAAAAACGAAAACAATATACTGTAAATAAAAACGAAATGTAATATGTATACTGTAAACCAAAAACAAAAAAGAACGACACAGCCTTCGGATCTTAGATTCGGAGGCTTTTTTTATTGACTTTTTATTGAATTACTTCCCAAATTCGTTTTTTTAATATATGAAAAGTCCAAGATTCTGATGTTGTTTGTTTCCGATTGGAGTCAGGTTGCCGTTTTTCAGTGTGAGTCTGTTTTCTGCTGCCGGTGGGAGTTAGATTTCTGTTTCCATATGGTTGAGGTGTTTACTGAAAAATCGCTTCGCGATTTTTAGCGGCTGTCGCCGCTTCCATCTTCGATAATATCTCACGTGCGAGCAGCAGAAATTTTAACAAAAGATCCGAAAATATTACTGTTCGCGATTATACGGGCTATAATCGAATGTTTTGATTCAGATTCCTGTTCGTTCAAATTTATCTGCGGCGGCAGACAGACCAATCAAAAAAACATAAATGAATGCTCCACTTTCATGTCTATTGATCTGAAGACTTTTTTATTAATTTTCATGGCGCTATACAAATCTATTTATTTCGCCAATTATTTATATATTTAAAACATTTAATAAATATTTAAGTATGGTGTGTGATTATTATGAATAAATATATCTTATTTCGTGTGATCTTTTTAACGGCTGTCATTTCAATGATTTTTGCGGCAGGGTGCATTAATAAAACTTTACCGCCACTGGATGCCAACGGCATTGATTATGATTCAGATGATTTGTCTAATCTTGCTCAATATAATCTTGCAGATGTCAATTCTGTTGTTCTTTATACCGAAGGTAATGTTCTCAACGCAATTCCTTCTATTACTTTTCATAAAAAGAACTATGTCGCTGATATTCAAAATATATCCGTGACGATTGTCGGTTCTGATGTTAAAGTTTTGATTCCTGTTCTGGAAATGAAAAAAGGCACCGAAATTATGCCCGCCGAAGATTTTTCTGTGATCATCGGTACAAAATCACAATTTGAAGAGGGAAAAGATTACAGAATAATTATCAACGGCGAAGATGATAAAGATGAAATCCCGGTGTTCAAATTCATGAACGGCACTTTGGTTCAGTACAAACCGGCGGTCATTGAGAACTTACGAATCAAAGAAGTCAGCGGCTCGATTGTTGTCGTATCTGCGCTCGCTTCAAACGAATCAGGAATCGCGGCGGTTGATCAAGCTAATATCACTTCCGTTTTCCATAAAGACGAGAAAGCTTTTGATTTATATGTCCCGCTTCAGATTACGGAAGAGGAGTCATCTGAAACATTCCGTGAGACAGAAGAAATCATAATTGCGGAAACGAAGGACCTGAAAGACGGGAAATATGAGATTCATATTAATGGAAATGCTTATTCTTTCAAGATCCGGAACAATCAGCTGATCGCTTAAAATCACCCTTTCTTTTTAATTCGGCAGATTTCAAACTGAAAGTTTGCGAAAACTACGATTACAGCTTGTTTTCGACCACTCTTAACGAAAGGAATAAATAAGAAGAATCCTATGTGAAGGATACGTTTTCGACAGCATTTGATTTATCTCAAGTGCGGCGGAAATCGGAATTTGAGTTTAAGGCATCAAAAATACTTCTTTCGGAAGTATCAAAAACCCACCTTAACTCAGTGGTAGAGTGCGCGGCTGTAGTTTGGTCTTTTCACAAGTCTGTGAAAATCGCGCAGGCACCGCGATGCCCCCGGTTCGAGTCTGGGAGGTGGGACTTGGTTCTTTGCGGGAATTTGATTCCCGTCATCGAACTTTGAGCATCATAAATAATATTAAAACTCGAAAAAGTATCATGTAAAACGGGTAACCTTTTTATATGAAAATAACATTTTAGAGGCGCAGGTGCGAACCTGAAATAAAATCAGCATGTCCAGATAGTGTAGGGGACTATCATGGGGCCCTGTCGAGGCCCCGACCCGGGTCCGAATCCCGGTCTGGACGCTACTTACGAACCGAAAAACAAGAGAGCCTTTCGATGAAAATCGGAAGGCTTTTTTTATGGACTTTTTACGTTTATTCTTTTTCTTTATACTGATTTATTTTCTTCATTTTTCAAAATCGGCAGTCCCGTTTCTTCATCCATTATCCAAATCTCGGTGTCCCATTCTTCCCAAATGCCGCTCGGGAATGTATTCCAAATATCTTTTTCTGAGACACGCTTGCCGTTTTCTCCGTTGAATACGATTTTGTTGCTTTTTATCCCGTTCCAATAATAACAATTCTCGGCAACAGATTCCGTTCCCGTTCCGGCAATCTTTCCTTTCTTAAA
>JAJDHP010000077.1 GCA_030266245.1 Methanimicrococcus sp. OttesenSCG-928-J09 | reverse complement strand
CAGTAACCTGACTCCAATCGGTAACAGCAATCTGACTCCAATCGGTAACAGTAACCTGACTCCAATCGGTAACAGCAATCTGACTCCAATCAGAAACAAACACCCGATTCTAATTATCGGTAAACATCTTTTTATCTTACTTTTTCCTATTATCGTTTCAAATAAAATTCAGGTGATTTGTTGAAAATTAAGTCAAGAGTCAGTCTTCGAAAAAATGATAAAAATAAAATGGTTGAAGACCTTCGCGAAGTTTACGGTGACGGCGTTTCTTCTTTTTCAGACGCCAAATTTGAAGTTATCACAACGGACGAGTTCAAAGTGATTTTCGCTGACGGTAAACAAATGTTTATCGAATATGACGGTCGGCTTTTCCCGACTGTTCGCGGCGCTTTGGAACATTTGCCGCCAAAAAAAATAGTTACGGTTGACATGGGCGCTGTTAAATTCGTTGTCAACGGCGCAGATGTTATGAGTCCCGGAATTACGGCGGCCGATTCTTCTATTCAAAAAGATGATTTAGTTGTCATTGTCGAAGAAACTCATAAAAAACCGCTGGCAATCGGCCGCGCTTTGATTTCAGGCGATGAAATGGCAGCCGCAGGTTCCGGAAAAGCGATTAAATCGTTATCTTATGTCGGCGACGCATTGTGGGGACTTGAAATTTAAATCTTATTTTTTATTTTTCGGATTATTTGTTTTTGTTTTGGTTTATTTTGGTTTGTTTTTTCTTTCAAAATAGTGTTCAATATGTGTGAATCCGTATGTTTTTACACACAAGTTTATAAATATGTATAGCATTAATGCTTTATATTATTCCACATAATTTACATAAAATTATCAACCTTGGGAAATATTTCGGTCCCTTTTCCGATTCATTTTCCTTTTTATCACACATTTAAAAGACAAAGGTGTTCCAATTGAGTTTTTTGAAAAAGATTATGGGCGGCTCTGACCCCAAACCGAACGACGATTATTCAGCATACATTGACCTTGACAAATTCGAAAAGGACATTGACAGCAACGCAGGCGACGAACCGGCAGAAACCTATGTCAAGATCGCGATTTTTACTCACTTCGATCAGATCACAACGCTGAAAAAAGAAATTTATGACGGCAATATCTTAATTGTTGACATTACAAACATCAAATCCGACGAACGTCTCAGAAACCATCTTTTCAATGAACTCAAAGATGTTGTTTTAGACGTCCACGGCGACATTGTCGGCATGAAAGACAACAACATTCTTGTCACACCGACCGGCATTAAAGTCGACAGAAAGAAAATCGGCGGAAACTACTAATCCGCTTTTCTTTTTCATTTCTTTTTTACATTTTGTTTTTCAATTTCTTTTCAGTTTCTTTTTATTTTGTTCTCTTTTCATCAGCACGGTCATCGCGCGTGAGCCGCTTCATTTTTTAAAAATTCGCGATCCATAGGCGTTTTTCGAGTTCTTTTGTTAATTATATGCACCTGCCGAACGCAAAACTATGACAGCGGCGGTGTTTGCTGCCGATTGGAGTCAGTTTTCAGTTTGCAGTGGGAGGGCGGTTTTAGTTTTGCACTTGGAGTCAGATTTCCGTTTTGCAGTGGGAGGGCGGTTTGCATTTAAAAATCGCTTCGCGATTTTCAGCGGCTTTCGCTGCTATTCTTTATTTTCTGCCACCGCCGCGCGCGTTCTGCTCCATCTTTTTTAAAATTGATAAAAACAACGCCGTTCATTTTATCCGGCTTAACTTAATCGGTATTTGGCGTGTAATTAATGACCGCTTCTTCATCCGTTCTTTCAATTTTGAAAATCACGGGTCGCAAGCCATCGTTGCAGCTGCAAATTGCAGTTCCCGGTTTTTCGATCCAGTCGCCGTAATAAAAGACTTCACTGCCGTGAGCAAGCGCGAAAACGTATTGATAAATCGCTTTCCATGCTTCGTCGCAAAATCCTTCCGGTTTTGAGTAATCGCCGTAAAAAACCTCTCCCTCTTTGTGCATCGGACATTTTCCGAGCCCTTTTGCTCCGTATTCTTTTGCCAATTCCTCGTCAAAATGTCTTTTTAAAACAGTAATTTTACATCTTTTCATTCTCTTGCACCCAATTTATTTGGAATACATATTCTCTCATTTGCATTCCTTTTTATACAGCTTCTTTCTTTACAAGTATTTATTTTAATTCATTAAAACGGTGTTATACTTGATCGATAATTTTGAAACCCAATCCTCCTGCCCGCTTTGTCAAGCGGATATGGCGATTAAATGGCAAAAAGACACAATTCCTTATTTCGGCGACATCATGTACACAACCGCCAATTGCGAGTGCTGCACATTCCGTTTTGCCGACACAATCATTTTATCCGGTAAAGATCCGGTCTGCTACACACTGCCGATCCGCACCGAATCTGATTTAGATGCCCGCGTCATCCGTTCTACTTCAGGAACAATAATTATTGAAGAGTTCGGCATTATGGTCGAACCCGGGCCGATTTCCGAATCTTATGTCACAAATGTAGAAGGCGTTCTTCAACGCATTCGCGGCGTCATCGAAAGCACAGTCCGCTGGTCTGAAATGGATGGCGACTTCGAAAAAGTTGATATCGCGCTTGATTTGCTCAATAAAATCGATGCAATCGTTGACAATCCCGAAACGGCGCCCGTTCAAATTACGCTTCAAATCAAAGACCCGATCGGAAACAGCGCGATAATTTCTGCCAACGCCGAATCCCGAAAATTGACCGAAGACGAATTGGAAATGCTCAAAACAGGCATGATTATTATTGATGCCGATAAAGATGAAATTATTTATGATATTTCAGATGAAGCAGGGCCGATTGGAAAGAATGACTGATATTTCTTCATCTTCTTTTCTTTTTTCTTTTATTTTTTTTCTCTCCTTCATTTTCTTTTTTTGTTTCTCCGATAAATGAAAATCCCAAACACGGCCGCAAAACGAGATTTACGAGCATAGCGAGTAAATTGAGGTTGCGGATTCGGACTTCTTATTCAATGAAAATACAAATTATATTCATTCTCTTGCTGCTTATATTTTCTTATTAATCTATTTTATTAAATGCACTTGCCGAACGCAAAACTAATTGCTGTGGCTATCTTGCCGATTGCGTTAAAAATCGCTCGCTGCGCTCACGATTTTAGGCGGTTGGAGGAAGTGTTTGTTACCAATTGAAGTCGGTTTT
>JAJDHP010000076.1 GCA_030266245.1 Methanimicrococcus sp. OttesenSCG-928-J09 | reverse complement strand
GGCGATGTTTATGAAAAATCGCTTCGCGATTTTTAGGCAGCTGCCGCTGCAATTTATAAGTGCCGGCGATTACATTAATTGCCTTTTTGAAAATTTCATAAAAATTGCATATGCGTTTTTTAAATTTATAAAAAATGCAGCCAAACGCGCGCGCCGCGTCCATTTAAAACAAAAGAAGTCAAAATAAAAATCGTAAAAAAGGTAAATAAAAAAAGAAAGTAATTCAGCCGCAGCTGAATTATTCCAATTTGTCAACTTTCTTGGAGTGCTCGACAAAGTATTTGAAACAGTCGTTACCCCAGTTCAAGGAGCGGCTGTCGGTTGCAACCAAATATTTCTGAGCATCGTAAAGACCGTTCTTGTAGAACAAAGAGAAGTACAAGAATGCGTCTGTTGTGATAATAAACAAGTTCACGCTGTCGATTAAATAAAGTTCATTGTCTTTTAAAGCCAAGAAGGACTGTAAAAGATCTTTGTAGTCAAGTCTGAATTTGTCATAAACATCTTGCGTCATGATAATTCTGGACGGTGCTTTATTGGTTACCATTTCTTGGAACATTTCAAGACTGGACGGCATAAAAACAGAAACGATACCTGAAATTTTCTTAGCGGCATCTAATTTTTCGACAATGATTTTGTTCTGCTCAAAAACGTTTTTGGCAGGATCTTGGAACAAAATACAGTTTTCGAGTTCATTGAAGCGTTCAAGAAGGTGGTGCGGAATTGCGTTTGTGTCGTGGTCGGTCCAGAAGTCACTGGTTTCTTCAAAGACATTCAAAATTTCCACGAGCGGTGTGTAGTATTTCAAAATAACTTTGCCGATCGGGGTTAAGTAATATTCGTTGTTTGTTTTTTGAATCAAATCAGCTTCAAGAAGCTCTTTAATACGCGGATAAATTTCCGGTGTCTTAACATTGAAGAATTCTTTGATTTCAAAAAGCGTACGCGGTTTTTCGTCAATTAAAAATAACAAATCTTTTCTTTTTTCTGAGTATGTAATCAGACTTAAGAGACCTTTTCCTTTCATATGAATCACCCACATTACAGAGTTCACAGAACAATAGTTGACAAGTATGACAAAAATTGTCCGATCGATATATAAATTATACGATAAGTATAAACTAAATCTTTTTGAATATAAAGGTTTCGTAATTCAATAAAAAATTATATGATAAAAAGAAGAGCGATGAGTGGACATTTTAACTTTTTTTAAAATAGACACGTTTTAAACCAAAAGAAAAACAAAAAAAGAAAAACAAAAAAGGAAAAGAAGAAAAAACAGAAGAAATGATCAAAAAACAAAAACAGAAAACAAGAAATATCTTGTTTAATTGAAATTTAATAAAAACGGCATTTGTTTTTGAAAAATCATTTAAACTTATGCCGTTCGCGCGTGCATCTGCGTTTGTTTATTTTGTTATTATAATTCTTTATTCTATTTTGCTCTTTATTTTAATCCCATAATTTTGTAAATTGCTTCCATGTCAATGTTTTCTTCAAACACCTGCGCCAGCTCTTCAAAGCCGTCCTGCATTGTGAAACCATCTTCTTCTGTATATGGAACGCCTTTCTTTTCAGCCAAATATTTCAGAAGCGCGACACGCAAATTTTTGTTGTCGAAAAAGCCGTGCATTGACGTTCCGATAACCATGCCGTTTTGACCGACAGCGCCGTCTGTTCCGAAAATCGGTTCTTTGGTTGTTGTGCTGCCGCTGTGAGCGGTAAATCCTTCAATTGTCTTGCCGTTAATTGCTTTTAAAATCGGGCTGTATGATTTGACAGTAAAAGAAACACGAACCGGTTTTTCGCTGTAGCCTTCTTCGGTTTTGTAAACGGTTTCAACATCCAGTAAACCGAATCCGTCAACTGTTTTGCCGTCAGGACCGGTCAGCTTTTTGCCGAGCATCTGATACCCTTCACCGATGCCGATAATCGGAACTTTTCCTGCTTTGCTTAAAATTTGGTCAGCCATGCCGCTTTCACGAATTGCGGCCAAATCTTTAAGAGGCGTTCCGGATCCCGGTAAAATAATTAAATCAGGATCGCCGAGTTCGCCGAAAATGTCAATATAACGAACACGCGCCTGTGATTCTAAAATTTCATAATCGTTAAAGTGAGAAATTTTCGGGAACTGAATGACAGCGATTTCAAGAGCGTTGTTGCTGTTTATTTTTTCATCGGGGACAGTTCCGGATCCTTCTTTTTCACGGAAAGACATTGAATCTTCCGAAGGAATTCTCAAACGGAAATATGGCATAATTCCCAAAACAGGAACGCCTGTCATTTCTTCCAGCTGTTTTAATCCCGGTCTTAAAATTTCAGGATCGCCGCGGAATTTGTTGATTATGAAACCTTTGATGTTCTTTTGAATATCTTCGGGCAAAAGCATATATGTGCCGTAAAGACTTGCAAAAACACCGCCGCGTTCAATGTCGCCGACAATAATGATTGGCGCGTTTGTGATGCGTGCTGTTCCGACATTCACAATGTCGCGGTCGTAAAGATTAATTTCAGCGGCGCCGCCTGCGCCTTCCATTACAATAATATCATAATTTTCATCTAATTTTGAAAGCGCGCGGCTCAAAATTTCAGACATTTCATCAATGGATTCATAATAATTGCCGGCACTTCTGTCAGCATAATGTTCACCCAAAACAACAACCTGTGAATAACTGTCTCCTTTGGGTTTTAAAACGACCGGATTCATTTCAGGAATCGGATCGGCGCCTGCGGCCCAGGCTTGAATAACTTGCGCGTAACTGATTTCTTTTCCATCAGGATTTACCCAGGAATTCAGGCTCATATTTTGAGCTTTAAAAGGCGCAGTTTTGTAATCCCGAGACATTATTTTACAAATTGCCGTAACAATAGAACTTTTTCCCGCATCAGAAGAAGTCCCCAGAACAAGCAGCCGTTTCGTATCCATATTTACACTTCTCACAAATCAACTTAGCTTTATAAAAAAATAACTTCACATTTTATTACAAAAACATGATTTATAAAGGATTTGGTTAATCCATAAACTAAATTAAACTTGTTATAGATTTCCGGAAATATGGATTTTCAAAAAACAAGAATCGTCAACGGTATGGCTGAAAATAAAGGATAAAATTATAATGTATAAATGTGATGTTAAAATATGTCTGGCACTCATAAAATCCGGGTTAATTTTTTGTTATTTTTTTTACTATGGTTTAGTTTTATTATTTTTTAAAAATG
>JAJDHP010000075.1 GCA_030266245.1 Methanimicrococcus sp. OttesenSCG-928-J09 | reverse complement strand
AGGATTTTGGGGTTTTTCAAAAACACGTTTGAGTAGGCACAAAGGGATTCAAAAAAAGTATTTTTATCTTCATCTCAAAGAATGTGAATTTAGGTTTAATTATAGGAATGAAGATTTATATCTGAAAATCTTAGAAATTATTAGAAAAAATCCTCTATTCTTATCTTGACCCTAAAAAATAAAACGAAGCACTCACAGTTTTTTCGTCATATAAGTGCCGTCAAATTCGTATCCGTATTTTCGATAATATTCGCGAACGCCGATGCCGCTAATGATTGAAATCTTTTCATAGCCGCCATCGGCTGCGATTTCTTCTGCTTTTTGAATCAATTCTTTGCCGTAGCCGCGGTGCTGCCAGGAACGATTGTTGTCGGCAAGCGGCGCCGTCAGCGTGTCGGCGGTTTCGCCGAGCGGCGTGAGAGAGCCGTAAACGTGAAGTTCACGAATAAGCGCCGCGTTTTTTAATTCCGGACGGTGCGGCGCTTTTGGGAAACGCAGGCGAATGAAACCGATTAAAACATCGGCTTTCAAGTCTTCAAAAGAAATGAAATGCTCGGTTCCGCCGCAGCTGTCATAGGATTCGACAAGAAGCTCGATGTTTTCAGGGCTCGGCGGATTTCCCTTTAAAATATTGTGACCGACTTCGCGGCAGCGAATGCATTTGCATTTTTCACCGCGCGCGTGAAGCAGTTTTTCGGCTTCCTGACGAACATTACTTCTTTTAATTCCGGCTAAAATCTGGTCGGCCGGAATGTCGCGCTGAATCCGCTGAAGGCGCGTCCATTTCGGCAAAATCGCTTTTATTTTTGAAACAAGGTCGGGACCGTTTTCGTCGGTGACCGGATTGTATTCACCGTTCTGCCACATTTTGCAAAGTTCGGTTCCTTCCGTCACCAGCGTCGGGTAAATCTTCAAATAATCCGGCTTGAAGTCCGGATTTTCAAACAAAGCCGTAAAACCTTCAATGTCGCGGTCAAAATCCGTGTCGAAAAGACCCGGCATCATATGAAAACCGACTTTAAACGCGCTGTCGCGAAGACGGCGGTTGGCTTCTGCGGTTTCACGAACCGTGTGCCCACGATTCATTTTCAAAAGAACATCTTCAAAAACACTTTGAACGCCGAGTTCAACTTTTGTGCCGCCGATCTTTAAAAATTCGTCAATATGTTCCTCTTTTGTCCAATCCGGTCGCGTTTCAAGCGTCATGCCGACATTTCTGACATAAGCCGTTTCATTCGCTTTTTGAACATCTTCAAGCGTTAAAAACGGATAAACAGAATCAACGGAATTATAATTTGAAATCTGTGTCCGCCATTTCGCAATGCCGGATTCATTCATTTCCGCGTCGTGGTCGTTCATCGCCTCTAAACAGCGTTTAACAAACCATTCCTGATAATCAATCGAACGCGCCGAAAACGTGCCGCCCATAATAATTAATTCCGCTTTGGAAACATCATGACCGATCGTATTCAGCTGGCGCAGGCGCGAACTGACCTGATTGTAAGGGTCAAATCTGAATTCAAACGCTCGCATCGCTGCCGGTTCCCGCCCCATGTAACTTTGCGGCGACTCAAAAGCAGAGTCGGGACCGCCGGGACAGGGCAGACATTTTCCGTGCGGGCAGGGCGCAGGTGATGTCATCGCGGCAATCACGGCAACGCCTGAAATTGTTCGAACAGGTTTTCTCTGCAAAACATCACGGACAGCTTTTTGTTCGTCGGGCTTTCCGCGCAGAATAATATCACCGTTGCTCGGGAGTGTTGAGAGACTGTATTTTTTACAGACCTTTTTCTTCATTTTGGCGAGATCTTTTTCCGTTTCAAATTCGCCGGCGACAGCGGAGAGAAGAATCTCACGGCAGGCGGCATTGAATTTTTCATCGGATTTGTCGAATTCCTGATAACTCATTTTATCACCAATTTCATTTAATCTCTCACCAATTCTGTAAAAATAAAAGAGTCGGCGCAACAACTTTTAATAACTTAAGATTCGGAAATACTGTTCATTCATGTAATAAGTATATAAGCTCTGTCGCTGTAACAAAATTATCTGATAATATTAAAAAGAATCACCACGATAAACGTGATAAATAACGTGATAAATAAAATTTCGAGTGAATAAAATGAAATTCGGCATTGAACTCGTCCCGAACGAACCTGTTTTTAAAATCGCGGCCTACACGAAAGCAGCAGAAGAGCAGGGTTTTGAATATGTTTGGATTACCGACCACTACAATAACCGCGAGGTTTATTCTACTATTTCTGTGCTGGCGCTCGCCACAAATAAAATAAAAATCGGCGCGGGCGTTACTAATCCTTATACAAGAAGTCCGGTTGTTACCGCTTCAAGCATCGCGTCCGTGAATGAAATTGCAGGCGGCCGCGTGATTCTCGGAATCGGCCCGGGCGATAAAATGACTTTTGAAGCGCTCGGTCTTGCCGGCGAAAAACCGCTGACCGCCGTCAGAGAATCTGCCGAAGCGGTTCGTGAATTGCTCACCGGAAAGAAAACTACTTATGACGGCGACATTGTCAAACTCAAAAATGCCAAATTGGATTTCGCTGATCCTAAAAAAACAGGCGTTGACATGAATATTCCGATTTATATCGGCGCTCAGGGTCCGAAAATGCTTGAAACCGCAGGCGCGGTGGGTGACGGCGTTTTAATTAACGGATCACATCCCGACGATTTTAAAGCTGCCGCCGTTCAAATTAAGAAAGGCGCGGAAGCTGCCGGCAAAAACATTAAAGACATCGATATTGCCGCCTACACTTGTTTCTCAATTGACGAAGACATTGAAAAAGCATACGCCGCAGCAAAACCCGTCACCGCGTTTATTATTGCCGGTTCATCCGATCCGCTTTTGGAGCGCCACGGCCTTTCACAGGAAATGAAAAAAGAAATTGCCGACGCGATTTCAAAAGGCGATTTCAAGGGATTAAACACAATTATTACTGACGCTGCCGCCGACAGGTTCGCCGTTATCGGTAATCCCGAAGAATGTCTTAAAAAATCCAAGGAATTGGAAAAAGCGGGTGTCACGCAATTGGTTGCCGGCTCGCCGCTCGGTCCGAACAAAGAAAAATCTATCAAATTAATCGGTAAAATGATTTCGGAGTTTTAATATGATTCGCGCATTCTATGTCGGCCGTTTTCAGCCTTTTCACTACGGGCACGAAAAAATTTTAAAAACAATTGCCGAAGAAGTCGATGAAGTTGTCATCGGTATCGGCAGCGCTCAAAAAAGTCATTCAACCCGTGATCCGTTCACGGCCGGTGAACGTATTGAAATGGTTTTAAAATCACTTGAAAATTTCCCGATTCGTCATTATATTATTCCGCTTCAGGATGTCGAATATAATGCGCTTTGGGTTTCTCATGTCAAATCCATGTCCCCGAAATTCGATGTTGTTTATTCCAACAATCCGCTCGTCATTCAGCTTTTTACGGAAGCCGGAATCGAAGTCCGCCGTCCCGCAATGCACGAGCGCAACATCTATTCGGGAACCGCCGTCCGCAAATCAATGATTGAAGGCAAAAACAGAGAGTGGGCAGAATATGTGCCGCCAACCGTTGCTGATGTCATTGACGATATTAACGGGATTTGCAGAATTAAAAGAGTTTCAGGAAGCGACGATTGAGTTAAAAAATTTGTTCGCTTCGCTCATATTTTTTT
>JAJDHP010000074.1 GCA_030266245.1 Methanimicrococcus sp. OttesenSCG-928-J09 | reverse complement strand
CAGGATACAATTAATAAAATCGCCGCCGGAGAAGTCGTGGAAAGACCCGCTTCGGTTGTCAAAGAATTGGTGGACAACGCGATTGACGCCGGCGCCTCCGCGATTCGAATTGAACTCAAGGACAGCGGCAAAACTTTAATTTCCGTTCGCGATGATGGCAAAGGAATGTCCCGCGATGATGTTTCACTTTCACCGATTAAACATGCAACAAGTAAGATCTCTTCCGTGACCGATTTGGAAAGCATCGCGACAATGGGATTCAGAGGAGAAGCGCTGGCTGCAATCAGTTCTGTTTCCAAATTTGAAATTATCACGAAGCAAAAAGAAGATGCGACGGGAACGCGCCTTTATTTGGAAGACGGAAAGCAGGAAATAACAGACATCGGCGCGCCGGACGGCACGACTGTTAACGTTCACACGCTTTTTTACAACACACCCGCCCGTCTCAAATATATGAAAAGCGATGCGACGGAAATGTCTCACATCGCCGGCATGGTCAGCGATTTGATTTTAGCGAATCCCGGAATTTCGTTTACGTTAATCAACAACGGCAAAACCGTTTTGTCAAGCGCGTCTTCTAATTTATTTAATTCAATCGTAGATATTTTAGGACACGAAGCCGCCCGTGTTATGATGGAAATTCCATCCGAAAAAATGGAAACGCCTGATGACAGTAAAAAAGAAGCTGTCGATCAAATTAAATCGCTGACGGAATACGCCGATATGGAAATTACCGGCTACATTTCAAAGCCGACTTACAGTAAAACAACGGCGGACAATTTGTATTTTATAATTAACAATCGCCCTGTCACTTCTAAAGAATTGGTAAAAGCGGTTCGCCTCGGCTATTATACCAAACTTCCGAAAGACCGATATCCGGCAGCGATTATTCATTTGAAAATCAATCCGGTGGAAGTGGATGTGAATGTTCATCCTCGAAAAGTCGAAGTCCGCTTTAAAGATGAAAATCGTTTGACGAGAGTCGTTTCCGATGTCATTGAAACAACACTTCGTTTGTATGAGCTGGCGCCGAAAGTGACAGCAAGCGAAGCTAAAAAAGTCGTTGAAAAATCATTTTCCGATTACGGCGCGCCTCAAAAATCGGCTGCCGGTTTCAAGCCTGAACTGACCGCAGCTGAAAATAAAAAACAGGATTCGGAAATCAATTATGTTAAAGAAAAAACGGCGGTGTATTCTACAAAGCCGGCTGTCTCTCAAATGGAAGAAAAAGAGGAGAAATCTGTCAAAAAAACATCATTTGGTGACTCTTCTCTTTCAGCCATTTCCGAAAAATACGGAACGGGATATGTCGCGCCGGCAAAAGATACAGATAAGCGATTGAAGGAAACTGAGCGTTTGCTGTCGGAAACGAAGAAAGCGAATGGTGTAAAAACAACCGGTTCCTCCGCGCTTTCCGAATCGTCTTCTGAAGTATCAAAAACACCGTCCGAAATCAGTATTTTGGATAACGTGCGCATTGTCGGTCAAATCGCCAATCTTTATATTTTGGTTGAAAAGGACGGCGGTCTTTTAATTATTGATCAGCATGCTGCTCATGAACGAATTTTCTATGATATTATCAAAAAGAGGGAGAACGTTTCTGTTCAGGAATTAATTTCTCCGGTTGTTATTGATTTGACGCCGAAAGAAAAAATGCTCATGGACGAATACATTCCGTATTTGGAAGAAGTCGGATTCGGCATTTCCGAATTCGGTGACTATTCCTATGCTGTCAGCTTTGTCCCAATCGTTTTTGGCAGAATGGAAAATGTATCAACCGTTCATGATTTCATTGCCGATCTGCTTTCAATCGGAAAAATCAAAGATGAAACAGGCATCAGAGATACGGTTGCCAAAAGGACCGCTTGCCGGGCAGCAATCAAAGCCGGCGCTTCATGCAGCCGGGAGCAGATGGAAGAATTGATCCGCCAGCTTAAACAGACGGAAAATCCGTATTCCTGTCCTCATGGCCGCCCAACGATATTGATTTTCTCACAAAAAGAATTGGAAAAATTATTCGAACGGTCTTAAATCATCAAATTTAATTAATCAAATATAATTACACGAGGTTAACAGATGTCTTTTTTATCCGATGCAGAAATTAGAGAATTGATTTCTCAAGAACCGCCGCTTGTTGAAAATTATTTAGATTTGAACAAACAAGCTCAACCGAACGGTTTTGAAATGACGGTTGCCGAGGTTTATGAGTTAAACGGTGCAGGTGCCGTTGATTTTGATAACAGCGGCCGAAAAACACCTGAAAAAAAACTACTTCCTTTCGGCAGCGACGGCTGGCTTCATTTGAATCCCGGCATCTATTCCATTGTTTTGAATGAAATCGTCAATATTCCGAAAAATATCGGCGCAGTCGCTTATCATCGTTCCAGTCTGACACGCAGCGGCGTTGTTCTCGGGACAGCTGTTTGGGATGCCGGTTACAGCGGACGCAGTGAATGTTTGGTTATCGTTCACAATCCTGCCGGATTCGATATGAAAAAAGACGCCAGAGTGATGCAGCTTTTGTTTTTCAGATTAGGAACCGATGCCGATAATTTGTATAACGGCGTTTATCAGAATGAAAATATGAAGAAATAATGATAAATTTTATTTCTCATTTTTGATTTTTTTTTAATAGCAATTTCTTCAATTTTTTTCATTCATCTAATTAATATTGAAGTTTCCGCGATTTATATTTTTTAAAAGCGGTATCGAGATATCTATTCAAAACTTTTCCGACAATAATCACAATTACTGCGGTAAGAATCAGAATGATGCCGATAACCAGTTTCAGCGTTAACGCTTCACCGAAAACAGCAATGCCGATAACAACAGCGGTCAGCGGTTCAAGCGCGCCCAGGATTGAAGTCGGTGTCGATCCGATGAGATGAATTGCTTTGACCATGAAAAGCAGGGAAATCACTGTCGGAACGAGCGCGAGCATTCCTATCCAGAACCACATTTTAGGTGCTGTTAAAAGCTGCAAATGACTGCCGTCAGAAAGCAGCGAGTGGACGAAAACCGTCAGTATGCAGAAGATTAAAACATAAAATGTCAGTTTAATGTCGGGCAGTTTCAGTTTTGCTTCGTTAACGAAAATAATGTAAAGCGCATAGGTGAGAGAGGCCGAAAGCACTAACATAACGCCTCGCGTATTGAGTACTCCGCCGCTGCCGCCGCCGTAGAGTAAGATAACGCCGCCGAGCGCAAGCAGAATGGAGAGAACGGTTATTCCTGATACTTTTTCTTTGAAAAAGACGGCCATGATAACGGCGACAATGACCGGATAGATAAACAAAATCGTGGACGCGATGCCGGCTTCAATATATTTGAAGCTGATGAAAAGTCCTAAAGAAGAGCAGGCAAACAAAATGCCGAGTCCGGCAAGGATTCCGAGTTCTTTTTTGGTCACCGCAAAGGATTGTTTTTGCACGATCATGATGATTCCGAGAAGAATCGCCGCGATTAAAAAGCGGTAAAACAGAACGGTATCAGCGTTAATTCCGTCTTCATACAAAAATAAAGCGCCGAGAGGATTGGTGCCGTAGCTGACAGCAGCGATAATTCCGTAAATTGCGCCTTTTAATTTTATATTCATTTGACTCACGCTTTTTTACGACAACGGATTACTTCGTTGTATATGAGACTATCGTTTTTTTGGTTTTTGAATTTTAAAATGCAGAGTGATTTTTTTCAGCTTTTGAAAAAATGAAGCGGATCGCGCGCGGCAGGCGACAGTGAC
>JAJDHP010000073.1 GCA_030266245.1 Methanimicrococcus sp. OttesenSCG-928-J09 | reverse complement strand
TTTTAATTTCAATTTAATTTCAATTTATCTAAGTTATAGAATCGGATTGGGTCAAACATGTATTTTGCTGTTATCGGAAATATAATTTCTGCCGAAAAAATGGTTAACAAAGAACGGTATGAAATGCAATACAAAGTGGATGATGTTTTAACGAAAATTAACAAGGAATACAAAAACGAGATTGCTTTTGATTTCAAATTAACGCTCGGCGATGAGTTTCAGGGTTTAATTCAGGATGCATCTGCGGTTCTTAAGATTTTGGACAAAATCGAATATTTGGCGGATCCATTGGAAATGCGGTTCGGCATCGGAATCGGCCCGATTTATTCCGCCGTCAACAAAAAAAGCGGCAACCGTCCTGACGGTCCTGCCTTTTGGAACGCCGGTTTTGCGATACAGCAAATGAAGAAAAATAAAAGTTATAACCGCCCGAAAATTCTTTTTGAAACCGATGACAACAGCCGAAGTAAAAACGAGTGGATTGAAGTCATTAACGAAAGTCTGAATCTTTGTGATTTTATTGAAAAAGGATGGACCGACAAACAAAAAAGCATTACAAGAGAGAGCATTTACAGATATGGTTATGACACAAAAGTTCCGCAGAAAGAATTGGCGGACATTTTTGAAATATCGGTGCCGGCAATGAATGTTCATATGAAAAGAAGCGGTTATTACAATTATTTGAATTTGAGAAAATCAATCGGCGAAGCGCTCCAAAAAGAATGGGGCGAAGCTGAGAGCTGAAACATATTTATTTCATGTTTTTATTTATTCATTTCTTTTTTTTATTATTTTAAAAAACGAGTGGCGCTTTTTCTTTATTTTGTTTTAAAATTGTGCAGTACGCGCGCGGCGGCGGGCAGGTCGACTGATTTGCTGCCGGGCAGGTTAATCGGCAAAAATCGCGAAGCGATTTTTCATAAACACCTCCCTCCCACTGCAAAACGGAAACCTGACCCAAATGGTAACAGAAACAGACTCCAAGTGGAAATTAGTTTTGCGTTCGGCAGGTACATATTATGAGAAAATTGAACAAAAACCGAAAAGCGATTTTTGATTAAATTTTAGAAACCCGGTTGTTCGCGCGGGCAGCGGCAGCAGTCGGCAATAATATCAGCAGATTATTGATGAATAAAAGAAAAAAAAGAACATAAAAGAGAAAAAACAAAAAAGAGAAGCAGAGAGATTATTAAAATCTCTCAGAGATATTCTCTCGGATCAACGATTTCTCCTTTCAGTGCTGCTGCCGCGACGCTTGCGGGCGACGCTAAATAAATGAAACCGCCTTTTCCCATTCTTCCTTTAAAATTGCGGTTGGCGGTTGAGATACAGTTTTCGCCTTCGGCAATAATTCCCTGATGCGCGCCTAAACAAGGACCGCAGCCGGGAGTGATGAAACTGACGCCGGCTTTTATGAGGGTTGCATATGTGCCGTTTTCAACGGCTTCTAACAAAATGGTTCTTGAAGCGGGAGCGGCAATTGTTCGAACGGCAACTTTTTTGCCTTTTAAGATATTGGCGGCAATTTCAAGGTCTTCTAAACGGCCGTTTGTACAGGTTCCGAGGAAGGCTTGATCGATATGAGTTCCGGCAGCTTCGCCGACAGGAACGACATTGTCAACTTCATGCGGACAAGCGATTTGGGGTTCAATGTCGTCGGCCTCATATTCGACTTCTTTGCAATAAATTGCGTCAGAATCCGCGTAAATCGGTTCAAAATCGGCTTTGGAGCGATTTTTAAGATATTCAAAGGTTTTCTCATCAGGGGGAACAATGCCGGCTTTGGCGCCCATCTCTATTGCCATATTACAAAGCGTCATTCTGCCGGAAATTGAAAGATCTGTGACGGCTTCGCCGTAAAACTCGACGGCTTTGTAAGTCGCGCCGGAGATTCCGGTTTTGCCGATGAGATAAAGCGTTAAATCTTTGGCATAAACGCCGGGATTCAGCTTGCCGTTGACGGTCATTTTAATGGTTTCCGGCACTTTAAACCAAAGTTTGCCGGTTGCAAAAATTTCAGACATATCTGTTGCGCCGACACCTGTTCCGAATGCGCCGAATGCGCCGTAGGTACAGGAATGAGAATCGGCGCCGACAATTAATTTGCCGGGCATTGCAAATCCCTGTTCGGGAAGAACCTGATGGCAAATGCCTTCACCGCCTTCATAAAAATGAGAAATGTTTTGTTCTTTCACCCATTCCCGAATATCTTTTTGAAGAGCAGCAGCAACATCTGTGCTGGCCGGAATTAAATGATCGAATGGAATAACGATTTTTTCAGAATCCCATACTTTTGAAATGCCCATTTCGCGGAAGGATTTGACAGCCAAAATGCTCGTTCCGTCGTGCGCCATTGCATAATCCACATTCGCCGAAACAAAATCGTTCGCCTTAGCATCGGTTTCAGCCGCGCGGCTGAATATTTTTTCACTGATTGTTCCCAAAATCAGACCTCTCTTACATTTTTTATTATTTTTTAATTAAGATTATTTGTTTAACAATTTAATGAATTTCTATGCCTTTTTCATCATATACATAAAAAAGTATTGGACTCTTTGACTTATTTTATTAATATATTAACGAAAATAATGATTTTATAGAATTAAATGATTGAAAACTCGTATGAATCTTTTGTATTTTGCAACAATGATTTTGCTGCCTTTAATTATGATTTCGATAGGACTTCTTTGGCGAAAAACCGGTCCGAATAAAATCAACGGCATTTACGGTTATCGAACCGCCCGTTCCATGTCAAGCAAAGAATCATGGAATTTCGCGCATAAATATTCCGGCAGAATCTATCTTTTGCTCGGCATTCTTTTATTAATCCCGACATTGATTTTGGGCGCTTATTATTGGTCTGCAGATTCCGATACCGCCGGCATTCTCAGCGTGATTGTGATGACAGTGCATTTGATTTTTTTTATACTTGTAATTCCGATAACCGAATCTGCGTTAAAAAAGAATTTTGATAAAAACGGGAATCCGATTCGAGAGGAAGAATGAAAACAATACAGATTTAACAATTTGAGAGTTGAGATTGCAGAATAGAATTTGATTTTCATTGAATTAGAGGTACGAATCTCCAATTCCTCATTTCACTCGCTGCGCTCGCGAAACTCGTCATTGGAGGAACGATTATAATCTTTAATCGAATTCAGTTATGATCTTTAATCGAATTCAAAATCCAAACATCCTATTTTTTCAATTTGATAAAAACGGACTCCTCTTTTCATTTCATGATTTAAAAGAAAAGGGAGTTCGGATTTGAGTAATTTTCATAAAAACGATGTTTTTCTTTTTTATTTTAGTTTTGAATCACAAAACCAAACGTATATATATGTAAAGCGAACTTTCCATTTGTAAAGTATACTTTCCATAAATTCCGGAACATATTTCCTGAATCAATCTCGAGAGAAAGAAAATGAAAAACAGATTAGAAGAGCTTCGAAAACAAAAAGGAATCAATCAAGAAGAATTGGCGGCGGCTTTGGAAGTTTCCAGGCAGACCATCGGTTCTCTTGAAAACGGACGCTACAATCCGTCCATCATTCTTGCGTTTAAAATCGCACGGTATTTTGAAACGGACATTGAAAGCGTCTTTATTTATGAGGAGGAAAAAAATGACTGAATATATTGAACAAAAAAGAAAATTTGCTTTAAGATCATACATCATCAGCATCCCGCTTTTATTAATCATAGGCGTTGCCTTCATTTTTATCGGAATAACTTTTCCGGATAAGTTTGTCCATTCCAACATGATTTTTTCAATCGGCATCGGATTAATTTTTGCGGATATTGTGGTTTTTGCAAAATATTTGTATTGGAAAAAGAACAGAGAAGCGCATGAAAAATTGCTTCAGGATGAAAAAATCAAGTTTTCAGA
>JAJDHP010000071.1 GCA_030266245.1 Methanimicrococcus sp. OttesenSCG-928-J09 | reverse complement strand
GTTCCCCGTTCTCGGCATTTTAGCGGGACTTGCTTCCGTTATTTTCATCAAGTTTTTCTATTTCATCCGCGAGCTTTTCAAAAATATGAAAATCAACAGCATTTTCAAGCCGGCAATCGGCGGTTTGGTTGTCGGTATCATCGGCTGGTATTTCCCGCAGGTTCTCGGTCTCGGCTACGGTGTGATGCAGGACGCGGTTGCGAACTCATTTCCGATTATGCTGCTGCTTGGATTAATGGTTCTTAAAACAGTCGCTTTTTCGTTCACGATCGGATCTGACGGTGCCGGCGGTTCTATTGTGCCGTCTATGTTTGTCGGTGTTATGCTCGGGTCGGCCTTCGGCCTCATTTGCGACTCGCTGATTCCGGGATTGGCTGTCAGTCAGGGCGCTTACGCGATTGCGGGGATGGGTGCTGTTTTTGCCGGCACTTCTAACGCGACTTTTACTTCTATTATTCTGCTCATGGAAATGACGCAGGATTATGGTCTGATTCTGCCGTTCATGGTTGCCTGCGTTCTCAGCAATGCGGTTGCCCGTAAGGCAAATCCGGAAACCATCTTTACTGAAATGATTCGAAGAAAAGGTTATACCATTCGCGGCGGCCGTGAAATTGATGTTATGGAATCTATTTTGGTCAAAGATTCGATGTATCCGCACCCGCAGACTGTTTTTGAAGATAATTCTATTGAATCGCTCACTGCGATTATGCAAAGCAGTAAACATACCGGTTTCCCTGTTTTGAATCGAAAAGGAGAGCTGACCGGTCTTGTCACGATTAAAGATATGCAGGAAAATATAATTCCGGGCGACGAAGAACAAAAAATTAAGGATATTATGACAACGGATGTTTTTGTCGCTTATCCGTTTGAAACGCTGGATCTCGTTTTAGATCGGATGGTCAGCCGCGATGTTTCCCGTCTGCCGGTTGTGATGAAATCAAATCAAAAGAAAATGGTCGGCATCATCACTCAAAAAGATATTATGAATGCTTACAACAAGAGTGTTCTGACAAAAGTGCAGAGCGTCGGCGATGAAAACGAGTTCGAAAACGAATCCGAAATCGAAGATGAAGCAGAGATTGTAGATTCCAAAGATGAAGTTGGAATCGAATCAAAGAATGAATCAACAGTTGAAGAAACTGCAGCAGAAATTGTAAAAGAACAGAACACTGAAAAATGAAATCAAAATTAAACAAAAATGAAATTAAAATTAAACAAAAACGAAACTAAAATAAATCTTGATTTAATTTTAGGAAAAGGTTATTAAAGGAATAATCATGTTTACGGTTCATTCAAACGTTCTATCTAAGTATATAACGCATCTTAACCGCAATGCTTGTGCATGACGGTTTACATTATTTTTATCAATTATGAATCAGAGTGGATTCGCTCTTAAAGTGTGATTACAATGGCATTGAAGAAAGGAGATTTTATCCGGTTAAACTACACCGGAAGAATGGACGACGGTAAAGTCTTTGACACGACCGACGAAGAAATTGCGAAAGCAGAAAACGTTTATTCCCCACAGGGTCTTTACGGCGGCGATGTTGTTATTATCGGCTACGGCCACACCATTGCAGGTCTTGACAAGGAATTGGAGGGCAAAGATGTCGGCGCTGAAGGCGAAGTGACAATCGGTCCGGAAGATGCTTTCGGTATGCCCAGAGAAGACTTGATTCAGTCTGTTTCCGTTTCCAAATTCAGAGACGGCAAAGCACAGGTCGGCATGGTCATTGAACAGGAAGGCCGCCAGGGCGTTGTGACAAAAGTTATCGGCCGCCGCGCAACAATCGACTTCAACAGTCCGCTTGCAGGCAGACCTGTGACCTACAGCTACAAGATTGACGCTGTTTTGGAAACACCCGAAGACAAAATTAAAGGTCTTTTCGCGCTTTACACAGGCGTTCAGGATTCCGATGTGAAAATCGAAGGCGATGTCGCAGAACTCGAAATCCCGACAGGAATTACATTTAATCAGAGATGGCTTTTCATGAAAGGCAAGTTGGCCAATGAAATTTTGGAAAACACTGACCTTAAAGAAGTCCGTTTCGTTGAAACTGTTAAGAAAGAAGAAAAGGAAGCAAAAGCAGAGTAAATAAGGAAGCAAAACAGATAAGCAGAATAATTCTGCTTTCTTTAAGCTTTCTATTTTATCATTTCTTTTCATTTTTCGATTATTTTAATTATTTCATTTTTCTTTTGAATTTTGAAAAATTCTTATATATCCGAATCGTGTTTATGTGTTGCAGTTTACTGCTCGTAACAACTTGCGGAGATAGCCAAGCGGCCCACGGCGCCGGTCTTGAAAACCGGTGGTGCCTCGCACCTCGGGAGTTCAAATCTCCCTCTCCGCGCTTTTATTTTTAAAATTTTCATAAAATTTATCTTTATTTTTATTAAACCAATTTTGGAGAATAAAAAATGACAGACGTTTTACTCGAAACCACTATGGGAAACATTAAAATTAAATTGTACGACAACATGCCGGTGACTGCCGGCAACTTCAAGCAGCTTGTTGAAAAGGGATTCTACAACGGCATCATTTTCCACCGTGTGATCCCGAACTTCATGATTCAGGGCGGCTGCCCGAACGGCAACGGTATGGGCGGTCCGGGATATTCTATTCCTGATGAATTCGTGAAAGGCTCTTCCAATGTCCGCGGCACCATTTCTATGGCAAACGCAGGTCCGAACTCCGGCGGCAGCCAGTTTTTCATAAACCTCGTTGACAACACTTACCTTGACTGGGACAAGCCCCCGGGATCCTCCAAGCACCCCGTTTTCGGCGAAGTCGTTGAAGGCATGGATGTTGTTGACAAAATCGGAAACGTTCAGACCGCACGCGGCGACAAGCCGGTTCAGGAAGTTAAAATCATTAAGGCATCTGTTGTCTGATTTTAATTAATTGAAACGGATTTTCATCCGTTTTCTTTTTTCCTTTCTTTTTCTCTTTTCTTTTTTATTTTCTCTTTGTTCTCTTCATTCTTTTTTATTCGTTTTTCTTTTTATTTCATAAAATTATGCCCGATTTTCGTGAATTTTTTCTTAAAAATGATGCGGCTCGCGCGTGCGGCGGCTCGGTGAAATTATATTACTGCGGCGGCAGCCGCAAAAATCGCGTAAGCGATTTTTCAATGCAAACTGCCCTCCCACTGCAAACCGGCAACCTGACTCCAATCGGAAACTGTCACCTGACTCCAATCGGAAACTGTCACCTGACTCCAATCGGAAACTGCAACCTGACTCCAATCGAACTAAGACAATACTTTTTTAAACCAAAAACAAGAACTTGATTTTTATGGAATACAGAGTTGGAAATATCGGCCGCGTTTTTACTGTCAGAATGGATCATGGCGAAGATTTATTGGAATCACTGAAAATGCTTGCCGCCAAGGAAAATATTCAAGCGGCAACTTTTGTTCTGCTTGGCGCAATCGAATCCGGCAACCTTGTTGTCGGGCCTAAGAAGAACGAGCGCCCGCCGAACAAAATGTGGTCAAGTTTTGAAGATGCGCACGAAATTGTCGGTGTCGGCAATTTGTTCCGCGAAAACGATGATCCTGTTGTTCATCTTCATGCGGGTCTCGGACACGCGGGAGACGGTCGTGTCGGGTGTGTGAGAAAAGAAAATCAAGTTTTTATGGTGATTGAAGCGTTTGTCTTTGAATTGACAGGGTTTGAAGCGGAACGCGTTTGGGATGATACTGAAGGGTATTCGCCGATTACTTTTAAGTGAAATCGAAAAACGATCTTTCTTTTTTCTTTTCTTTTATTTTATTTTTTGTAAAATCAATCTTCGCTTTTTCTTTCTTTTTAAAAAATGGTGCTGCTCGCGCGCGGGGGGCGGCTGTTCGAACGGAATCGGTTCGGTAAATATGGTAAACGGAATCGGTAAGGTAGCCGTGCTAATTAGTTTTGTATGGGTAGGTGCATATTATTAACAAAATTTGAATGAAAAAGCAAGGAGATCGGATTTAGATAAAAACGTAAAACAGAATTACCTGCAATGTTAGGGGCATTGA
>JAJDHP010000072.1 GCA_030266245.1 Methanimicrococcus sp. OttesenSCG-928-J09 | reverse complement strand
ACCATTCGGACTGTTCCAAATGCGGGAATCGCTGTTGCAGACAAGAATGGCGGTTCTCATGTCCACCCAGTCATTGTATTCCAAAACTTCACCCAGCGTCGTCACGATATATTCCTGTTCTTCACCGCGAAGCGCATTTTTAACCAAACCGACCGGAACGGAATCATCACGGTGCTGTTTGATAATTTCAATCGCGCGCTCAAAATTAGAAGTTCTTTGACGGCTTTTGGGGTTGTAAAGAGAAATAATAAAGTCGGCGCCTGCTGCTGCCGCTAATCTCTTTTCAATGACTTCCCACGGCGTTAAAAGGTCGCTCAAGCTGATTGTTGCCGCGTCCACGACAACCGGCGCTCCGAGAACACTGGCGGCCGCAAGCATTGCTGTCACACCGGGAACGACTTCAATATCAACATCTAAATTGTTGCTCTCGGCCACTTCAATAACGATGCCGGCCATACCGTAAACGTTTGCATCGCCGCCGCTGACCATGACCGCAATATTATTTTCAGCAAGCTTCACCGCTTCTTTAGCGCGGTCCACTTCTTTACCCATGCTGCTGCGGTAAATGTTCTGTGTTGTCAGCAGATCCTCAATCTGATCCAAATAAGTGTCATTTCCGAGAACATAATCCGCGTTTAAAATAACATCTCTGGCATGCACTGTCAGCTGCTCGACCGAGCCCGGTCCGATACCGACAATATACAGTTTTCCTTTCTTTTCACTCTGCGATGGCAATTGTAACTCTCCCGTAAACTTTTTTCTTTAATATTAATTTTTTATGAATTGATAAAGCTAAAGCAGCCGGCTCGGCAACGCCTTTTAAACCGAATCGTCCGGCCTGAGATTCCGATTCGGGATCAGTCGCATTCAAAACGTCATCAGCCAGAAATTGAATCTCTTTTCCAAGCGTTCGAACCGCACTAATCAATCCTTCCTCATCCGCTTTCAGCGTTGAAGAAGCAAAACAGTCAATGTCTGTCAGCGACAAATTTGAATCGGTCAGCACAGCATTAACAGCGTCAATGACTTCCTGCTCTGTTACGCCGCGGCGGGCACCGATTCCGACAATCATTTAATCACACACAGCATTCACTTGTTTTCGTTTTAATTTCAAATTATGTTATAATTGTTAGAGTAATTATCATCAAACCGTTATTTATCATCAAACAGTTATCAGCAATTATTAAATTTATTAATTTTATTTTTTACCGGCATCAATTTCATCCAATGTCGCCGTTGTCCCATCCTTCTTTTTCACCAGAACGGAAACATCTTCATCGACAACGATAATTTTCGGACCTTTGACTTCCAAAACCTCAACTTCCTGATCCAAAAGCGCGCAATTCACTTCAATCGTGGATTTGCGGTTTCGAACGTCACAGCCGAGTTTTTCAGCGATGCCTTCTACAGACGGTTTTTGATGAACTTCTGTTGCCGTCGTAATCACCGGAACCGCGCCGAGTTCGGCAATCCGTCGGGCGACTTCATTTCCGCCGTGATGACCGCCAAGAACCGGAATCGCGAAATTCAATCCCGAATCTACGACAATCAAAGCCGGATCTTCCCATTTGCTGCCCAAATACGGCGCGATTTCGCGAACGGCGATTCCGCTTGCAAAAACCGCGACAACGGCGTTAAAATCTGAAAAAATATCTTTGAAAATGCCTTTTTCGTAAAGAATGACCTGACCATTCAAATGGCCGGCCAGCTTTTGAGCAGCTTCCATATTCCGCTCAAAGGTTATGACAGCGATTTTCAAATCCATTTCATCACAATTTTAATTTTGAAAATATCAATCAAGAAAACTCAGTCAAGAGGACCTTGTTTGACACCGTAAAGGTAAGACTTGGCATAATTTTTCGGATCAACAACATCACCGATGATAATCATAGCCGATCTCTTAATGCCGGCATCTTTTACTTTTTGAGCGATGTCATCGACCGTTCCGCGAATAACTTCCTGATTTTCCCAAGATGCATGGAAGACGACTGCTGCCGGTGTGTCTCTCGGGCATCTTACTTTTTCCATGATTTCCTCAATCTTTTGAGTTCCCAAGAAAATTGCCATCGTGCTGTTCATTTCAGAAAATTCCGGAATCAAATCTTTTTCAAGCGTTGTTCCGGCCGGTCTTGTAATAATCAAAGAATCGGAAACATTGTTCAATGTAAACTGTGTTTCAAGCGCAGCCGCCACAGCAAAAACAGAAGATACGCCCGGCACGCGCTCGGCAGTAATGCCGAATTTTTTCAGCTCTTCCGTTTGCTCAACAATGGAACCGTAAAGTGCAGGGTCGCCGCTGTGCAGACGAACAACAAATTTACCGGCGTTGACCGCGTCAACCGTCAGCTGTGTTGTTTCATCCAGTGTGAGACCGTAACTGTCAACACATTCACCTTTTGTATATTCCAGCACTTTCGGGTTCACAAGAGAGCCCGCATAAATTACCAAATCGGCCTGTTCAAGGAGTTCTTTTCCTTTGACCGTAATGAGTTTTTCATCTCCCGGTCCGGCACCGACAATATAAATTTTCTTGTCACTCATTTTCATCTCTCCCGTTCACTTCTTGGCATAAACGATGCTGAAATAATTTCCTTCTTCGGGAATGTTTTCTTTGCCTTCAATAATCACTTCTTTGTCTGAAAACAGACGTTCCGCAAAAATGAATTCGTTGTAGCCTTCTTTTTCAAAGCGCTTGATAATTTCCTGCGGATGGCGGGCTTTTAAATGAATCAAATAATTGATATCGGAAACACCGTCATGAACTTCAAAAGAGGTTTCCACTGCTGTTCCCATTCTGGCGGCGCAGGAAGTAATAGAACTGATACCCGGAACAGTTTCAACTTCAACATCAGGCGCAACTTCTTTCATCACTTTTTTCATGTGCGTGAAAGTTGAAAAAAAGTTCGGGTCGCCGATTAAACAAAAAGCGACATCGCCTTTTCGAGCGTATTCTGCCACGTTTTCGGCATTTTCCGTCCAGATTTCTTTGAGTTTCTGCTCATCGTGAATCATGGGAAAATCCAAAATTTCCGGCTCTTCCGTCACATACGGGCGAACCAATTCGGCAGCCATTTCTCCCGGCACAAACACTTTTACGCTTTCTTTTAAAATTCTGACTGCTTTCAGGGTTAATAATTCCGGGTCGCCCGGGCCTAATCCGATACCGTACAACATTTCAATGACTTCCTTTTCAAAACATTTGTAAATGATTTGTGAATGAATAGTTAGTAATGTAATAAATCGTAATAAAATTTTATGCTGAATTTCATATTTATGATTTTGATATCATGTTTATGACTTTGTTTTTATGATTGTTTATGACTTTGATTTCTGTTTCGCCGACATGATATAAACCGGATTTTCCGGCTTAAAATACGTTTCACCCGTCAGCTCTTCGCCGTGGGAAGCGATAATATGAACCGTTTCGTCATACACGCCGCGCTTTTTCATATGCTCAATCACACGAACAACCGTTTCAATCCGAACGGCGTTGACAATTATCGATCTCGCGCCTTTTTCAATCAAAGCATCTAAAACAGCGATAATATTTTTCGTGCCGCCGACAAACGCACAATCCACTTTTTCCAGATTTGAAATGACTTCGGATGATTCGCCGAAAATGACTTCAGCGTTTTCGATTCCGAAATTTTTAAAATTCTGAGTGGCTGCGTCAACCGCGACTTCGCGCGCGTCCATTGCGTAAATTTTCAGATTGTCTGCAAAACGTGTCGCTTCAATTGAGATTAAACCTGTGCCGCATCCGACATCTGCAAAAACGTCGCCGTCACGGACATCTAATTTAAAAAGCGAAACCGCAATAATTTCGGGTTTAGTCGGTCCCCCCGTCACACCGATTAATTCAGGCATTTGATCATATGCTCCAATCTTTTTTTGAAGACTATAATCCTTTTAATTTGTTTTATATCTTTTCCTTAATTTTCGTAAGTCCGTTTCTAATTTTTTTATTATATCAA
>JAJDHP010000070.1 GCA_030266245.1 Methanimicrococcus sp. OttesenSCG-928-J09 | reverse complement strand
TATGTCAAAAAGGGATGGTACGGCGCAGAAACCGGAGATTTGATTCAAGATTTGGCGGATTCTGAAGGTTACCGAAAAACAAACGGCTGAAATGAACTTTTGTGGGCGGCGGCGCGCGCGATTGACGGCATTTTTAGCAATTTTTTTAAAGCAATGGGTCCTTTTTATAAGATTTTGAAAACGTGGGGGCATTTCTATTGCAGTAATGAAGAGCAACAGCAATTCAAATGACAGAAAATGGAACCAGAAAGGCGGGCAGCAATACGGAAATCTCAGCCAAGTGGGAACAAACACCTCAACCAAGTGGAAATAAACACCCCTACCAAGTGGAAATAAACACCTCAACCAAGTGGAAATAAACACCTCAACCAAGTGGAAATAAACACTCAACCAAGTGGAAGCAAACACCACAACCAAACGGAATCAGTTAGGTAAATATGGCACGTTCGCGCCAGCGAACGGATTACTCAAAAAATGAGCAGATGCATATGGTAAGCAAACTGCAGGAAGTAACAGCAATCTGAAATAACAGATTAGAATGGCAAGTTTACTATGTACTCAGATTTTATTTTTCATTTAATTATTGGGTACGAATCCGCAAATTTCCATTCCGCTCGTTGCACTCGCTGAATGAAAATTAGCGGTCGTATATGGGATTTATTGAAGGATTGAAAATAGCAGATTATTTTAGAATAGCTGTACTTTCACTCCGCTTGGTTTTCTCATTTATATTCAAAACTCTTGAAATTCATTAATTTACAAATTTACGAATTTATGAATTTACAAAATTTATAAACTGATTTGAATTGACGGAGCTTTGAAATGGAATATGAACTGATTATTTTGATATTGCTTATCGCGGCGGTTTTTCTTTTAATTTTGAATCTTATTTTGACATTTTTTAAGCGCGGGGGGAATGGTTCAAATTCGGCTTTGGAACTTGACATCGGCGCTGTTTCTAAAAAACTGGATGAGCAAACGGCTTTTATTCGAAATGAATTAGACCGCGACATTTCCAGATTGGACTTGAATTTGAGAAACGAAATTGCTCAAAATCGTGAAGAATTGGGTTTGTCCTTGAACCAAAACCGAAAGGAAATGACGGCGGCGCTTTCGACATTTCAGACATCTCAGGAAAATAAGTTTCAGTTGTTTGAAAAGCGGCAGACCGAATTGAATCAAATTACGGAGATGAAGCTCGAAAAGATAAGAGAAACGACAGAAACGAGAATTATTCAAATGCAGGAATCCAATGCCAAAAAATTGGATGAAATGAGAAATGTTGTTGACGAAAAGCTTCAGGAAAGCGTGGAAAAAAGGTTTAACGAATCTTTTAAAGGCATCAGCGAAAGACTTGACGACGTTTTTAAAGGTCTCGGCGAAATGCAGACATTGGCAAACGGCGTCGGCGATTTGAAAAAGGTTTTAACGAATGTCAAAACCCGCGGCAATCTCGGAGAAATTCAGCTTGGCGCGATTTTAGAAGAAGTGCTGTCGCCGGATCAGTATGATAAAAATACGCCGGTTCAGCCGAACACGGCGGAACGCGTTGAGTTCGCGGTCAAACTTCCGGGAAAGGACAACGAAGGGCCTATTTATTTGGCGATTGACTCCAAATTCCCGATTGAAGATTATCAGCGCTTGCTTGACGCTTACGAAAATAATCCTGAAAATATTGAAACCGCTTCCAAACAGCTTGAAATCGCTGTAAAAAAGAATGCCAAAATGATTCAGGAAAAATATATTTGTCTGCCGTACACGACGGATTTTGCAATCATGTTCATCCCGACGGAAGGATTGTATGCCGAAATTCTGCGCCGACCGGGTTTGTTTGAATTTATTCAGCGTGAATACCGCATCGCGATTGTCGGACCGACGACTTTGGTTGCGTTCCTGAACAGTCTTCATATGGGATTTCAGACGCTTGCTGTTGAAAAACGAACCGGCGAAATCCAAAAACTGCTCGGCGCCGTCAAAACCGAATTCATTAAGTTCGGGGATCTTCTTGAAAAAACGCGCAAGAAATTGGATGAAGCCGCCGGCGTTTTGGACACAGTTGACACAAGAACGCGCGCGATTAACAGAAAATTAAAAGAAGTTCATGAGCTGCCCGAAGGCGATACGACAAAATTATTAAACAGCGGGAATGGCGATGACTTTGAATTATATGAAGTTTAAAATCGAATTATTGAAATCATCGAAAAATCAAATATCGGTTTCATTGAATTCAAAAAACCCGAACGCCGCTTTTCCATTCAAAATAAAAAGAAAAGAGGGCGTTCGTTTTTTATCAATTTATTAAAAATCGATATTTCGATTTCACTTTAAATCTAAAAACAAAACTACAATTCCTCCAATGACGAGTTTCACGAGCGAAGCGAGTGAAAGAAGGCATTGGAGATTCGTACCCATTATTCAATGAAACATGTAAATCTGTAAATAATCACTTGAACAGAATTTGTATTTTTAATGGGATGAATAGTCCGAATCCGCAACCTCAATTTGTTTGCTTCAGCTTGAAATTTTGCTTTGCTTGAAATTTCGCTTCTCTTGAAACTTCTCTTCTCTTGAAACTTCGTTTCAAGTCTGTTCGCCGCTTCGCGCCGCCCGGATTCAAAAATCTCATTTTGCGGTCGTGTTTGGACTTTTATTATCGAAAAAAAGAAAATCGATAGAAACAACATCATAAAAAATAATAGAAACAAAAAAAGATAAACGAAAGCATAAAGCTTTCATTTTAAAGGTTTGAAGCGCGCTCCATAACGATGTCAACAATTCTGTCGTCAGCGCCGAGCGGCTTTTTGTAAATAATTTCCACATCTTCCGGAATGTCAACGGGGTCGCCATGGTGGTGGCCGTGGTGATGTCCATGACCGTGGTGGTGACCGTGCTCATGTCCATGTTCGTGGTCATGGTGGTGGTCATCGTGATCATCATGCTTGTGATCGTCATGTTTATGTTCGTGACCGCTGCATGCACATTCTTCTTCCTTCAAAAGACCGAGAATTCTCGGAATATCTTTTTCTGTGTGCGTTCCCGGAGCCAAAAAGACCGGAACAACGATAATCTTCTTGGAGCCGCCGGCGATGATCTTTTTAAGTGCATCGGGGATGGACGGTTCGTTAAATTCCATCAAACCGATTTCAACATTTTCATACTCGTTTCTTGCTTTCACTTTTTCAGAAATATCAACGAGAAGCTGTTTAGAGTACGGCAATTTGCTGCCGTGACCGACTAATAATAATGTTTCTTTAACCATATTTTCGACCTTCTGATCCGTTATTACGGACGGGTTATAATGAAACACAAGAGGAGTTTATGTTATATAAGTATTATGAATTCGCATAAAATATGAAAAATTATGGAAAACGTAATACCGAATTATTTTGACCACCTTAAACAAACAAACGTTAAAAATATTTAAATAATTGAAAATCAGATTATGAAATAAATTTCTATTGGGAGAAAATTTTTCGACCCGGACAAAAAATAAAAACGAAACAAAATAAAAAGGATACAGAAGGAATAATTTATGACATCTGAAAGAAAAGAAGATTATTTAAAGAAAATTGATAAAATCGTCTCCGAGAAAGGATACGCGCAAGTTAAAGACATCTCAAGAGAATTAGATGTCGGACCTTCCAGCGTCACAGGAATGCTCAAAAAGCTGACCGACGAAGGCTACATCAACTACGAAAAATACGGCGGCGTCACACTCACGCAAAAAGGAAAAGAAACCGCAAACAGCACAAAGAAAAAGTACACCACAATTAAAGATTTCTTAATCGCGCTTGGTGTCGCTGAAAACGTTGCAGAAGACGATGCCTGTAAAATGGAACACGTGATTGCACCGGATACATACGACGTTTTCCTCCGATTCTGTGAATTTTCAATCACAGAAAAAGGCAGCAACCAAATGGATCACTTCAAAAAATACTGCGAAACAGGAGAAGTCGAAAAATGCACTTGCGGCAGAGTGCAGAAACTGTAAAAATTGTAAAATTAAAACAGTTTTCTTCTTTTCCTTTCCTTTTTCAAAACGAAATTAAAAACAAGTCCTGACAATTCAGGATGATATTCATTTTACTCATCATTTTTTAATTCTTATTTTAGTTTAT
>JAJDHP010000007.1 GCA_030266245.1 Methanimicrococcus sp. OttesenSCG-928-J09 | reverse complement strand
GCGGTTCCACTAAAACGATTCTGATGTTCGGCAAGGTTTTGCCGTTTTCGTTTTGAATGTCCTCGTTTGCAGCATTCTCATTTTCTATATTTTTGTTTGAAGCGTTCTCGTTTTCCATGTTTTCTTTTCCGGATATTCATCAAAAAGCGAATGAAGATATTTTATTATTTTGATAGGTGTGATTCATTTCCTTTTTTGGATATTTTAATTCTCTTAAATGTGATATATTTTCATTTTTCTTTTCTGTTTTTTTGCATTTTCATTATTTAGTATTGTTTTTGAATTAATCCGTTTACGATTTATTCATTCTTTCCATAAACTTATATATTACAAAATTCTTTGATTATTTCAACAATTTTACTTGATTTATCGGTTGGTTTGCCGAGTTCTTCAATAAAATCGTTTTACAGGAAAATAGTTTGTTACGGGGGTTGAGTTACATAAACTCTTTTTACCGCTCGCTTGATGCAATTTTGTTTGCATCTTTCAAAGTCCGGCAATATTATCCGTCGGATTGCTTTCCTGAATTCAAAAACAGAATTATTCAAAATAATCGAGAAAGACCTTGACCGTTCGAACCGGTCAAGATCAAAAAACCTCGTTCGCAGTACACGTAAAGCAAAGAGGCATGTTGAAAAAGGGTTAGAATCTATAAATTTCTTTCCGATTTCTTCATGCTTTTTTCTGCCGGTAACGCCGGCAAGCATTGACAAATTGTGATTTGTTAAAATGAGTCAAAAGACAATTTGTCAAAAAATAAAATGCAGTTGTCAAAATGCAAATTCAATACACAAATTTGCTGCTTTGTCAAAAAATGACAGACACAATTAAGTTTCAAACATTTGCACCCTTTGCCGCCATTTGGTGAAATTTGGTTTCGATGCCCCCTTTTGCAGCCCGATCCATCCTAATTTGTGCAGAGCCAAATGCGGCGGCAAAGGATTCGAATGTTTGAAAATTTGGTGCCTGTCGCTCTGTCAGATTTGTTCGGAATAAAATTAGAATAAATTTCCAAAAAAATTCAGAATAAACATGTGTCGTCTTCATCTTTCAGAGAGAAAGCAGTTCTTCAATGAGCTGGGCGGCGAAATTGAATATCGAAACTAAAACAGAACAATTCAGATAAAAAAAGAAAAATCCGACCGTGTTCCCGCACGGCCGAATCAAACCCAAGATTTGCTTGAGAAAAATTGACTTACAATCGTAAAATAAGAACAATGCCTAATAAGGATTTTCGATTTATATAGATTTTCCTGGACTTGATTCTTTTTTTTCAATTGTTTTTCTTTCTCAAATTTTTCAAAAGTTTTGATTCCTTCCCTTTTTGAAGGGAAGCCGGAAATTTCTGTCCCAATCAATTCCCCCAACCCTCTGGCCGATGTTTTTGAAAAAAATACTTCGGCTGATTTTGGGGTTGTGGGAAGAAACGGGATTGTTTGGAATGTTTTGTTAATTTTTATTGAAACCTCAGAGGTAAACATAATGAAAAGAACATTACTTTTCAGTGCCGTTTTAACGGCACTTTTCATAGTCGCTCTTGCTCCTGCAAGTGCAGCAGATGTTAACATTCTGTATGTCGGAACTGGCTGGGATGCTTACGCATTACCAAACGGAACTGTTGAAGTGAATGGTACAAATTACACATATGAAACTACGACAATCATGGGCTACGGCAACGATTGGGCAAATCCCAGTACAACACTGTGGAACATAATGAATTCATCATATTCAGGTTATGACATCGTTTTCTTTGACATGGTCAACATGTACAAAGTCGAATTTGCAACATATGCAACAAATGCAGCTGAAGATGGCAAACTTTTGGTGTCTGTTCGAACCGGTTATGACGACGAAACCTGCTGGATGCCTCAAGGATTTACAATCCGAGACACAGCTGAATTATCTGAAGTTTGCCCGATTTATCAGGTTGACAGAAGAGGAAACTATGTTTTAGACAGCATTGGCAATTATGTGATTGTCGGCAGTTATGGAAACCCATACTATGATACCGCTTTTACAGCTGATTTCTTTGACAACTATGATGCTGTCGGTCCATGGGGAACAGCAACGACTGCTCAATCCTTGGAAATGGCTGAGCTTTTGGTAACTGAATTTAAGTCCTGAATTTTTGGACTCCAAACATAATAAAATTCGAAGAAATTCGGATTTTATTTTTATTTTTTATCTCAAAATCTTTTGTCTTTGATTTTCTCCGACTATGAATTCGGTTTCAATAATTATTCAAATTAATTTCATCAAATTTATCAATTATTCATTCAATAAGGGGAGATTAAATTATGGTTTTTTCGTTATCTAAAATAAGTCTTTTAACATCACGATTAATTTATTTTGGTTTTATACTGTGTCTTTTGTTTGTTCTGTTTTCCGGAAATGCATTGGCAGAAACAGAATATTCAACTCGTATCTATTTGTTTGAAGGTGAGTCTTTTACACTCGACTTACCCGCAGGCGTAACAGAAATAGAATCTGACAATCCGGCCGTTTTGGAAATTAATGGCAATAAAATAACTGCGGCTCAGCCGGGAACAACAACCGTTTATTATTGGGACAAAGATGATTGGGCACAAAAAATATGTGATGTTGTTATCGCAGGCGACAAATTGGAAGTTTTAATTATCGGTCCAATTTCCGGAGAAAATAATGAATTTGTAAATTATACCTCTACCGGATATTTAAATACAGATTTTATGAACCTTATGGATTTGTCTGCTTATGATATTGTTTTTATTCCAATTCTTAATAAAGCAGCTTTTTGGAATTCTGATTTGTCTTACTTAAATTTTATAGATGCTCATGAAAACGGTATTCCGCTTTTTACTTCTCAACAAATTCAGCCTGCGGCTGACCCTTCTGTTGCACCTGCTTATATTCCTGACTTTTTTGATATCTCTTTTATCGCAGGGTGGAATGATTATAATTTTATTTCTGAAAATATCAGTGATGAAGTGCTTTCACAAATATTGGAAACTTACTATGACAGCGATTTTACAAGTGATTCTTTAACTCCTCTTTATGCACAAGCGGCATTAGAAAAAATGATTAAAAAAGCGGATTCTATAGGGTATTCAGGCAGCGAGTTAACACAAGCGAAATCCGTCTTGAATCAAGAAGATATTTCCGTTCTTGATTGCATTTCCGCTTTGCATAACCTCAAACAGGCACTTTATAATGAAGCCGCTGTAGACGGCATAACTTCTATTCAATTTAAAGATGATACGATCCAGCGAAAAATAGGAAGCGTTGAAGCATTAAAACCAATGGTTTTTACACAGATGGGTTTATCAAGAGTTTCTCCTGCATTAGAGTGGAGTTCTGATAACAATGCTGTTGCAGAGCCGGACGATTTCGGAATTGTTGATCTTAAGGCAAGCGGTACGGCAGAAATTATTGCTAAATTCTCCGACTCTGTTTCCGGCACCATTAAAATTAAATCCGGTCCGTATTTTACAATTTTTGCTCCGAAAGAAAATGTTTCAAGAAATGTACCTGAAATGTTTGTCTATGACGATTCCAAGTTCTATGACTGCGATCTTATCGGAGGAACAGCTACAAGTTCACGTAATGCATTCATTTCTTCTTCTACTCAATATGATGCCTTCTATCTGTTTTTAATCGCTTCATCAGACAGCAGTTTTCTTCCGGATCTGCAGAAAAGCATCCGGGAAACCGGTGCTGTAAATATTAATCATAATCTTCCATCTCTGATTTCTGCGGAACATAAGAAAAATTACAGTCACCAATTTGTTTGGGGCGAAGGTCTGTATAATTTCCTGATGGATGAAAATCAGCCTTATTTCAATCCGGCAGATTACAAAGAAGATTTATCGGATGTTCCGCCCGAACAATCTTTCGGCAAGTTTTGGTATTCTTATTTGAAAAATCGTCCTTTTAACGACATGGATCAACCATCGTTTTATTATTCAGATCTCTTCGATGCGTTAATCGAATCCGGTGAATTGGAAAAAGAAGCTCTTCGAAATTCGGTTTATGTTTTTTCAAAATTGGATGAAAATGATTATACTGCCGATTCATGGAATCAATTCAACGAAAAAATGACCGCAGCTCAATCAGTCATTGACAAATTCCATGCGGATTCTGAAACCGTTGATTCTTTGGAAATTGTTTCTGTACTTTATGATTTAAAAGAAGCATATCGCTTATTAGTTCCTGCAGAAGTTTTTGATGATGAAATTGAAATTGATGAGCTTATGGACTGGCCTGTTAATTCTTGGTATAAGATTGAAATTGACCCCAAAATTAACAATCAGAATTTTGTCTGGACATCAGATGATGAATCCGTTGCAACTGTTGATAAAAATGGTGTTGTTCGAACGCATAAACAAGGATATGCATTTATCGAAGGCACTTCCGATCAATACCCTGATGTATCCGTTTTACACGATTTGTATGTTTATCCTCCTGTTGCATATGTTTCTTTATCCGATTCCCGTATTTCGGCAACATACGGTGAAGTCTCATCTTTGACTTTAGATTATACAATCCGTCCGTTTAATTCAGATAATATGATTGGTTGGAAGTCAAGCAACACTAATGTTGTTTCTGTAAGTAATGGCAAATTGACTTTCAAAGCACCCGGAACAGCAAAAATAACAGCAACAGTTACAGATTTAACAAGTTCGTCTAAATTTGAAATGACTTGCAATGTTGTTGTTAAAGTTCCGAAAGACCAGCGTATTAATATTTTGTATGTCGGAAGTTCAGAATTGAAAGGGGCTGAACTTGCGGTCAATGACATGTATTACGGCGGCTATTATGATTTTGTTTATGTTTCCGGCTATGAAATGAATACAACGGCTATCAATCCTGCTCTTTTAAAAATGGCAAGCGATGGGGAATTCAGCAATTATGATGTTATTTTCTTTGATATGTTTGGTGAATACAAAGATATTGAAGGGGCATTAAAAGCAGCCCAGGCATCTGAAAACAAAACAAAATTGATTTCAATGGAAAATTATGTTCATCCGCCTGAATATTTTAATAAATCATTTGCTGAAAAGGAAGATCAGGATAAGTCCGCTCTTTACAAATTCTATACTCAGTCAATGGTTGTGTCAGATAAAACAGCTTCTTTGATTTGGGGTGACCGATTCTTAATTGAAGCTGCTTCATTTATTGATCAAGATCGGCTGAATGCGAAACAAATCCCTGATGAACTTCAAAAAGAGATAAAAGGTCTTCGAAAAATTGAAGTTTTATACATTGGTGATCAAACGACTAATTTGACTCAGTATCTTAAAATATACGAGAATAGCGTTTACGGCGGTTTTTTGAATTTTACGATTGAACCCTCTTTTAACACAACAATGGGTGATGGACAAACACAGGCTGATTTGGAACAAATCACACATCTAAATAAAATTTTGAATGAGAAAAAATATGATTATCTCATCTTAGATGGTTTTTATTTCAAAGTTTCTGATAATCCTTTGCGGTCTGATTTATCTCACGAATATAGCCACGCTTCTTATCTGTCAATTCCTACGGATAAATTCGGAATTGTAATCTATCCGAAATCAGATGGCACACCATCTTTTGGAATCGGCAGCAAGATTATGAGTGGTCCAATGCTTAATTTCCCAACAGAAGTTAATGAAGGAGTTCGCAACATCAATTTTGGTGTTGATGCAGACGGATCTGAAAGAAGCATGCGTTTTCTTCATTATATCTTAAAGCAGAGTACCGGCAATTCTTTTAAGATTGTTGAAAGCAAACGCATCACATCTTGGGAATATACAAAATATTTTGCGGCTCAATCCAATATCGGTTATTACCATTTAAATGCTGAAGGACAGCGTATTCATTTCGATGAGCTGGACAATTACATGAGCTGGTATAAAACAAATGGTTATAATTCTGAAAACCCTACTGTTGGAATTTGGATGTTCCTGTCCGACATCGGTTCCGGAACCGATGACTTGATTCGTGCTTTAGAAAGTCAAAATGTAAATGTCATTGTCGGATATGAAACATATGACAACATTCCTGATTATTATACTTGGACTGATCCGAATACCGGAGAACTTCGACAGATTGATGCCGCGGTTTCCATTAAGAATTTCGGATTGAATTACTGGAATTACTATGAAGGTATTCGTCAACTGGAAACCATGGATATTTCAGTTATTAAAGGTATTTTCTCAACTTATAATGTTAAAGATCACGGTTCTGATGTCATCAGTGATCGAAACAGCATGATTCAAAGTTCGGGTCTCAGCCGCATGACACTGTCGCCGAATCGTGACGGCATTTTTGATTTTATTGTTTTAGGTCATATGAACCGCGGTTCTGTCGGCTACCCTGAACAAATTGAATGGGCTGCTGAAAGAGCAGCAGCTTGGGCTCATTTGAAACAAAAAGATAACGCTGACAAAGATATTGCTCTCTTGTATTACAACTACCCTCCGGGGAAAGCCGATATCGGAGCAAATTATATGGATGTCATTACCAGTTTCACCGGTGCGTCAAATCAAGACGGACTTCTTGAAAATATGAGAAAAACAGGAAGTTATTCTGTTTATAATAGAACTTTGGGTGAAAATGTAGATTTGGGCGGATATAATATTGATTATAATAAATTGCCTTACGCTGCGGAATCTTCAACTCCCGGAAAATACGATTATGTATATAAAACGGATCAATCAGATGATGAGTGGCGTAAAAAGGTTTTAACAGAAGAAAATCTGCGTCGGTTGATGTGGTCTCAAGGAATAAATGTCGGTTCTCATGCACCCGGCGTTTTAAAAACCATGGTTCAGGATTATATTGATTATCTTGAAGCCGGCAATAACCCCAAAGATTGGTGGGGCTGCCGTTTGATGCCTGTTGATGATTACAAAATTTGGCTGGATGAAGGTGCTCTTCCTCAAGAATTAAGTGATGAGCTGAATAAAACCTGGGGAACTCCATGGACCGGTGAACTTTCAAAAGACCAAAGCGGTATGATTTGGGAGGATACAGACGGAATTCTTGGTAACGGAAACCCTGCATATAGGGGAATGCGTTATTTTGTTTTCCCATGCATTCAGACCGGTGATGTTTGGATAATGCCGCAGCCCGATCGTGCATTGGCAAGTACGCAGGCAATTGAAGGTGATTTAGGTTCCGTTTCAAGTGTTGACTACCATGGCGACATGGCGCCAACACATCAATATGTTGCTTTTTATCTTTGGCTCAATAAAGGATTAGATAAAGACGATATATGGAATATTCAAAATAAGGACTGGACGCCTGATGCTGTGATTCATTTCGGAACACACGGAACACAAGAGTGGCTTCCGGGAACTGCTGTCGGTCTTCAAAAAGATATGGATTGGGGTCCAAATTTAATTGGTAAACTTCCAAATATTTATCCGTATATTGTTGCAAATGTCGGTGAAGGGCTGACGGCTGAAATGAGAGGCGATGCACTGATTATCGACCATTTGACGCCGCCTTTGGTTCGAAGCGGCTTGTACGGTGAAGTTTTGGAATTAGAATCTGCTATCCAAAGCTATACTAAGCATGTTGCTTACGGCGGCGGTACTGAATTATCTGCTGCTTATCGCCAAGTGATTATTGATGATTATCTCTTCAAAATAGAATCCGTGTATGCAGCAATGGATTTCAGCAAATACAATGAATCTATCTCAAAAGATCTTTCTAAAGCGGAATCTGATGCCAAAAAAGCCGGTAAATCTGCTGTCGAAATAGAAGCTGCAAAGAGAGTCGTTCTTGCTTCATATATGAAGGGGCTGAACGATGACGAATTTACAGCTTTTATCAAAAATCAGGTTCACAATTATTTGGATTCTGTAATGGAAAGCGCGATTCCGCTTGGTATGCATATTTACGGGCAATCTCCGACAGATGAGCAGGCGGCAAGCATGGTTCGGTCGATGTGGGGTAATTTCCGTTTCGAAGAAATTATCAAAGAAGTTTACTTCAATGGTGATATTATTCCTTCTGAAGTCGTTTATATGTATGACAAAACCGGAAAAGAGGTAATCGGAACTTATTATAATGGAAAATGTGACAAAGATGTTGATGAATTTGTGGTTGCTTATGTTCGTGCTAAAGAAGCAGGCGGAAAAACAGATCATCAAATAATCAATGATGCACTGGATGCTACACTCGGCGGTACGGCAGATCAAAGGCAGTTTATCGAACTGTTTATTCGCGGTCCGATTATGTACTATGATTTAGGATGCGAGCAATATCCTGAGGATGACACGAAGATGAGGTCGTATCTTAAAGATGCTTGGAAGAAAAATTTCAGCCAAGTTTCGGGGGTTTCTGATAAATGGGCAGATTCGGGTATTTATGACATCAGTTTCATGGTGTTCCACAAAGGCGGATTGGAAGCGGCCCAAGCACTTTCAGATGATGATCTTCTATCTTATGAGGACCGCTTTGATAAATTTGTGGACGAGGTGGTTGACATTTTAAAAGCATCTGATGATTCCAAATCACTTTATTATGGGTATACGGCGGAACAAGCGACTGATAAAGCTTTGACAATTCATTATAATGTTAACAATTATCAAGAACAAACTTGGATTAATCAAGATTCAATTGATTTTGTTACCGGTTCCGGCCGTGACAGATATGCTGATAACTTAAAAGCTTGCGGTAATGCCGAGACTCAATCCCTTTTGAGTGCTTTGTCCGGCGGGTATATCTCTCCGACATCCGGAAATGACCCGATTCAAAATCCGTCAGTTTTGCCGACCGGTCGCAATTTCTATGGTATTGATCCGGATACTTATCCGACCCCTGCTGCATGGAAAGTCGGAAAAGCAATGGGTGAACAAATGCTTGCTTCTTATTATGAAGAGTTTGATGAATTCCCCGAAACTGTTTCTTTCATGCGGTTCGGTGTTGAATATATTCGTGATGAAGGTGCTTTGGAAGCATGTATCTATTATCTGCTTGGCTGCGAGCCTCAATGGAGCGGCAACCAATACACAGGAACAGGCACTTTTAAAGGCGGCAAAATTGTGAATTACAGTGATTACAAGAGTGATGATGAAAATATTTTCATTGTTACTCTCAGTGACGGAACTCAGAAAGTTCGTCCGAGAATTGACATCGTTTACAATACGGCAGGTATGCGGGATGGTTTCCCCAAAGCGTTATTGTATATTGATCAGGCGATTAAGAATGTTTACAATCATACTGATCCTGCAAGCGATGTTAATAAAGGGGTTAAGAATAATATAAAAACAAATACAGATGACATCTATAAGATTCTTCAAAAAGTAAATAAAGATGAGAATTTGGGATTGAGTGATGACGACCTTAAGAAGCTTGCTCAAGCCAGAACCTTTGCTCAGCAGTTGGGGACATATGAAATCGGGACCGGTAATCTCATCAGTTCCAGCGGCATGTGGAATGATGAAACTTCACAGCAGGATATTGCTGATTTGTATCTCTCTAAAATGGGGTATGTTTACAATAATGATTTCTGGGGCGGCGATGATGCAAACAGTTTAGCTATGAAGCGGGCAATGCAGGAATCTCTCAAACAGATGCTGGCAAGAACCGATGCTTCGCTTTTTGCTTCATCTTCTAATCTCTATGATTCACTGGATAATGATGATGTTTTCCAGTATTACGGCGTTATGAACATGGTTTCTAAACAATACGGCGGAAAACTGCCAAAAATGTACATGGCGGATACCAGTAATATTGACAACTTCAAAGCCGGGGACAAAGTTATCAGTACGATGCAGGAAGCATTAATGAAAGATATGGCTTCTCGGTATTTGAATCCGAAATGGATTGAAGCAATGGAAGCAGCAGGTTATTCGGGAAGTACAATGTTTGCCGAATTCATCGAAAATCTTTACGGATGGGCGGTTGCGACAGATGGCGAACTGGTGAGTAATGAATTATGGAGTGAAGTTCTGAAAACTTATGTTGAAAGCGGCAGACTCGAAGGTAAGGAAGCTTTCTCCTACTCTTACCAGTCTATGACTGCCAGAATGATGGAAGCAATTCGTACAGGCTACTGGGATGCAACCGATGCTCAAAAACAGCAATTGGCAGAAGCATATGTCAAATCTGTGTTAGAAAACGGCGTTGCCTGCTGTCACCACAGCTGCGGAAATCCGGCTTTGGATTCATTCGTTGCCGGTCAAATGGCTGTTCTCGGATTAACGCCGGATCAGGAAGAAAAGTATTGGGAAATTGTGAAACAAGCGACTGAACGTGATAAGCCGCAACTTGAAACAAAATCCTCCTCTTCTTCGTCGGGAAGCGGCTACGGTACCGCAACAGCAGTTGAAGCCGGCGATCCTGCCGACGGTGAAGGCAGTGACGAAGGCGAAGAAAACCCCGAACAAGGCGAAAGCGCCGGTGTCGGAACGGACGGCGATGTTTCAGGAACACCTGTCAATGAAGTCAACGGGTTTGAAATGACAGTCACAAAAGCCGTCAATTCAGTTCGCGACTTCATCCAAAACCCGACCTTCTCAACGTCAAGCATTATCGCAATCGCTTTCGTTGTGATTATTGTCGGCGCCATTTTCTACGGCTCGAGAAGGCGCAATATATAATACGTGAAATGAAAACAAATTGAGGTTGCCGGTTCGCCGGCAATTTTTCTTATTTTTATTTTCTATATTTTTTTAAATCATGTTTTATTAATCGTTCTCTTTGAATTTTATTAATTGTATTTGTTTGTCGTTTTTATTTATCGTTTTTACTTGTCGTTTTTATTCGGTTTATTAATCGTATTTCTCGCTGTTTCCTTCTCGCCGCTCTAAAACTTATTTCATATCTCGAAAATTCTTCATTATTGTTCATCATAAAAATACGGCGATGAGTCTTCTTTTTCTGCATATGCGGCTGAATTTTTAGGCAATTGACGAGTGATAATATTTAAATATAATCGATACAAAGTGCCTATATCTTCTATCATCGACTTCGTCGATTCGGGTCATTTTCTTCTTTAAAAGGGGGAGGGGTGACTTGGTAGAACATAACAGTCGTTCAATCGTTTGCGTTTTATTGATCTTTCGTTTAACGAGCGATTGAGCTGAACGCTACGTTCAATTATCATAATTATTGTAGTTTGGTTGATGCCGATTTTGTTGTGTATTGTCATCATTAATCATTTTCCATTGGTCATTTCCCCTTAGTCATTTTCCATTAAATCGTTTTTAATGGTTTGATTGGGGTTTGATTGGTGGTTTGGTTGGATGACTTCCGGCAGGCATCAGAGTCATTTGCTTTCAAAAAATAAAATGGAGAATTAATAATGGATTATTTTTCAGGCATTTCCGGCGTTTCGATTACGTTCGTCGTTATGATGACCACATCTATCCTTGCTATCCTCCTTCTTGTTCTCGGGCTTTACTTTAACGTCCGCAAGTGGGGTCAGGGTTCCCTCGCATGGGGTCTCGACCCGGAAGAAGGAAAACACGGATTTATCGGTAGCATCGTCATCTTCTTAAAAGCGTATTGGAAACAACTTAGAGCGCATTCTGTCCACCACGGTCAGAACATTTTAGTTACTTTGGTTTTTGATGTTCTTCTTTTACGCAGAACTGCACGCGCAGACCCGCTCCGCTGGTTCATGCACATGTGTATCTTTATCGGATGGATGGGTCTTTTCTCTTTGTCCGGTTTAATGTTCGCCGTTGAACTTATTCACATGGTCGGCATTCACTTTATTGAACCTGAATGGTTCAGACAGTTCCTTCAGCTTCCGAACCAATTGCTCGGTTACTTACTTTTCCTCGGTGTGATTATCGCAGTCGCACGCAGACTCTTTATCTCCAAAGTCAGAGAAAACACCAACTCTTACGATGCAATTTTGCTCGTCACATTGGTTATCGTCATCGTGACCGGTTTTGTCGCTCACGCAGGCAGATATATCGCAATCGGCATCACTGACTTTACCGGATATGACTTTATTTTCTATGATTATCTGATCTGGACGCTCGGCGGCTTGTCCCCGTTCTTAACCTACGTTCAGGAAATCGCATTAACGCACAGCGTTCTTGCACTCTTCGTCGGTTTCGCATTCATCCCGTACAGCAAGTACATCCACATGATTACGGCACCGCTGACAATGATCGTTAACAAAGGAGGCGAACATTAATGGCAAGAAGAGAACCGTCACTTAAGATGACAAATTTAACAGCTGTTCAGCTCATGGAACTTGACGGCTGTATGCGCTGCGGTGAGTGCGCCGAATGGTGCCCGACCTATGAAGGTTCAGGCTTCCGCCCCGGTCTTTCCCCGCGCGACAAAATTTACCGCTGGAAACGCTTTGTTGACAAATCCTACGGTATGTGGGCAACACTTTTCGGTCCCAAAGAAATTCCGGAAGAACAATTCGTTGAATTCAAGGACGATGTTCACGGCTGTACAACCTGCGGTATTTGCGCAACTGTTTGTGAAGCCGGTATCAACACCGTCGAACTCTGGGAAGCCATGCGCGCCAACCTTGTGAAGAGAGGCACAGGTCCTTACGGCAAGCAGGGTACAATGCCTAAAATCATCAGCGACACTTTCAACTCCTACAACGAGCCGAAAGAAAACCGTTTAAGCTGGATTCCTGATGATGTTAAAATCGCTGACAAAGCAGACATTCTCTACTTCATGGGCTGTACAGCCGGTATGAAGCAGACCAACCTCGCCGTTTCAACCGCCCGTGTTTTGAACAAACTCGGTGTTGAATTCTGTACACTCGGCGAAGAAGAAGCCTGCTGCGGTTCCGTTTTGATCAGAACCGGTCAGTACTTCAAAGAAGAAGACCTTCCGAAGAGACTCGCGCAGTCCAACGTTGAAAAGATTAAAGCAAAGGGCGCAAAAACCGTTCTCTATGCTTGCTCCGGATGTTTCAGAGCATCTCTCGTTGACTGGCCCAGACTTCTTGGCGAAGAAACTCCCTTTAAGGTCATGCACGTTTCACAGTTCCTTGCTGAAAAGATTGAAGCAGGAGAAGTTGAATGGGTGCAGAAACCCTACGGCGAAGACAAAATTGTTACATACCACGACCCGTGCCACCTCGGCCGCCACGTCGGTGTTTATGAAGAACCCAGAAAGGTTCTCCAGAGCATGCCCGGCATGGAATACGTCGAAATGGACCGCAACAGAGCATACCAGAGATGCTGCGGTGCCGGCGGCGGTGTGAAAGCCGGTATGCCCGAACTCGCTCTTTCAATTGCAAAAGCAAGAGTTGGCGACGCAATGGAAGTTCTTTACCCTGAAGGCGAACAAAAGACGCAGACCAACATCTTCGCTCAGGCTTGCCCGTTCTGTAAGAGAAACCTCTCTGACGGACGCGACGCCCTTTTGGCAGAAGACAACCCGCGCGCTGACATCGTCATTGAAGACATCGTTGAAATCAGTGCCCGCGCACTCGGTTTAAGCAACGTTAAAGATTAATTTTGTTGAATCATATTATTGATTCAATTTGTGAAACGGTTTTAAAACCGTTTTACTCTTCTCTTTTTTTAAAAATAATGATTTGATTTAGCGAATGCTATCATTTTGTTAATTTTTTCTATCTTCTTCTATTGGTCTGCTCTCGATTGCTTTTTTGGCGCTGTCTGCGCGCGCGAACGGTGTCAATTTTTCAAAATAAGCAAAAAACTCAGGTCGGTTTTATGTTTGAAAATTATCTCTTCTTTTTCAATTATTCAGAACCGGAATTCAAATTTTCAATTTTTGGGAAAACCTAAACATCCGTTTTAAAAAACTTTTCAAACCAAACGCCCTTTTTCCAAAACCCGAAAAAACACCTTTCATCGAAAAAACGGCGTTTCATTTTTTTTGAAATTTAATTGAAAAAACGATGTTTCGTTCACTTAATTAATAGAAAAGTCCATAAACGACCGCAAAACGAGATTTCATGAGCGCAGCGAGTGAAATTGAGGTTGCGGATTCGGACCATTAATTAAATGGAAATACAATATCTTTTATGCATTCTTGCTCCCATTTTATTTTAATTTGTTTTACTATATGCACCTACCGAACGCGTGCTATGTACAGCTATCTTACTTATTCCGTTGCTGCTGGCACTAACTGCTGCTAACACTAACTTCTACTGTCAGCTGCCTTCCATATGCATCTGCTTTCTTTTTGAGTATTCCGTTCGCTGCGCGAACGTGGCACAGCTACCTTACTGTTTTCATTTGCTAACTGCTACCTTGCCGTTTGCATTTGCCTGCTTCTACTTTGCTGTCCATCATCGCTCGTTGCTGCTATCTGCAACCCGCTACGCACGCGCGAGCCGCACAAGTTTTAATTTAAATTTTGCAAAAAACGGACTCGGATTTTATCGAAAATAGAAAAAATAAACAACCGAATAAAAAACAAAAAATGAATGAAAAAAAGAGAATAAAAAGAAAAAAGAAGACAATTCCTTATGAATTGTCTCTGTTATATTCCTGAATGGATTTTATTGTCATTTCTTTCTCTTTTGCCGCCATAATTGCCTTTCCTGAAATCTTGGCGCTCTGGAGTGTCGTGATGTACGGAACACCGTAATCGACAGCTGAGCGGCGGATTCTTGAGCCGTCACGGCGTGCTTTTGTTTTCTCGGTCGGCGTGTTGATAATCAAATTGACTTCATTCTTTCTGACACGGTCAATCACGTTGGGCGTACCTTCATGGACTTTTAAAACGATGTCCATTGAAACACCGTTCTTTTCCATGAACTCGGCAGTTCCCTTGGTTCCGATCATTTTTAATCCGACGCCGGTCATTTCTTTGGCAACTTCAAGCATTTCTTCTTTGTCTTTGTCACGGATAGACATAAAGACAGTGCCCTCGAGCGGGAGTGTGTTGTCTGCCGCCATTTCTGCCTTGTAGAACGCCAAATCATAGCTGTAGTCAATACCCATGACTTCACCCGTACTCTTCATTTCAGGGCTTAAGAGCGGGTCAGCACCGGGGAGTTTGTCAAAGGGAAGGATAACTTCTTTGACAGCCACATGTTTGATTTGCGGCTCTTTTTCAGCGATATAACCCTGGTCTTTCAAAGATTTGCCGATCATAACTTTAGCGGCGATTTTTGCCAGCGGAAGGCCGATTGCCTTTGAAACAAACGGAACAGTTCGGCTGGAACGCGGATTGGCTTCCAAAACGTAGACTTTGCCGTTCTGCTCAGCCATCTGAATGTTGACCATACCTTTCACATTCAAAGCAAGCGCAATCTTTCTCGTGTAATCTCTGACGATTTCTAAAATGTCTTCAGACAAAGTCTGCGGCGGAATCACACAAGCAGAGTCGCCCGAGTGAATGCCGGCTTCTTCAATGTGTTCCATAATTGCACCGATGAAAACATCTGTGCCGTCACAAACTGCATCAACATCAATTTCGCGGGCGCCTTCTAAAAAGTCGTCAATTAAAATCGGGTGATCGTGGGTGACGCGAGCCGCTTCTTTGATGTATTTTTCCAGTTCGTCGCGGTCATAAACAATTTCCATCGCGCGGCCGCCGAGAACGTAAGACGGTCGAACCAAAACCGGATAGCTGATCTTTTCTGCAATTTCAAATGCCTGCTGTTCGGAAGTTGCATATCCCGCTTCAGGCTGCAAAATGCCGATATCGCTCATCAGCACGTTGAATCTCTCACGGTCTTCGGCCATGTCCATGCTTTCCGGTGATGTTCCTAAAATCTTTGTTTTAAGACCACGTCTCTTCAATTCTTTTTCAAGCGGAATCGCAAGGTTGACGGAAGTCTGGCCACCGAACTGAACCAAAACGCCGGACGGCTTTTCTTTTTCAATCACATTCATGACATCTTCAAGCGTCAGCGGTTCAAAGAAAAGTTTGTCGGAAGTGTCATAGTCGGTTGAAACGGTTTCCGGATTGTTGTTAACGATATGAGTTTCAATACCTTCTTCTCTCAGCGCTTTCACAGCGTGAACGGTACAGTAGTCAAACTCAATTCCCTGGCCGATACGAATCGGACCGGCGCCGAGAATCAAAATCTTTTCTGTATCGTTGGATTTTGATAAGTTTTCAACGCCGTACTCAGTATAATAGTAAGGTGTAAATGATTCCAGTTCTTCGGCACAGGAATCGACCATGCGGTAAGAAGCTTCCATGCCGCTGCTAAGGCGCAGGTCTGTTATTTCTTCGCGCGGTTTGCCTGTTAATTCACTGATTCTTTCATCTGTGAAGCCGAGTCTTTTAGCTTCAGCCAGAACTTCTTTCGTGAGGTCTTTTTCTTTGCTTTCTTTAAGTGTCTTTTCAAAGGAGACAAAGTTGTTGATTTTTTCAATGAAGAACGGATTAATTTTTGTCCAGTCAGAGATTGCTTTAACGGAATAGCCATTCTTTAAAGCATAAATAATAACGAAAAGGCGCTCATCTGTCGGTGTCCTGAGAAGATTTTCGATTTCTTCATCGTTCCAGGAATATTCGTCAATGTGTTTGCCGATGTCAAGTCCGCGAATTGCTTTTTGAAGGGTGTCTTCAACACAGCCGCCGATTGCCATTACTTCGCCGGTGCTTTTCATTGCGGTTGTTAAGGTGCGGTCTGCTGATGTAAATTTATCAAAAGGCCAGCGGGCAACTTTTGCAACGACATAATTAACGGTCGGCTCCCAGTTGTCAGAGCCGACTTCTACGCCTTTGACAATTTCATCAAGCGTTTTACCGATTGCAATCTTAGCAGTTGCGCGGGCAATCGGAAATCCGGTTGCTTTGGAGGCTAAGGCGGAAGATCTGGAAACACGCGGATTCACTTCAATAATTCTGTAATCACTGTTTTCGGGATTGTAGGCCAACTGAATATTACAGCCGCCTTCGATATTAAGCGCTCTTAAAATTCTCATTGATGCTGCGCGAAGCATTTTAATATCTTCTTCAGGCATCGTTAAAATCGGGGCGACAACCATTGATTCACCGGTATGGATTCCCATCGGGTCAATGTTTTCCATTGTACAGATGACAATGCAAGTATCATTTTTGTCACGCATGACTTCAAATTCAATTTCTTCCCAGCCGAGAACACTTTCTTCAATCAGAAGCTGGTGAATGCGGCTCTTCTTAAATCCTTTTTCGGAAATCTCAAAGAGTTCTTCGCGTGTATGGGCGATGCCGCCGCCTGCGCCGCCGAGTGTGTATGCCGGTCTGATAATTAACGGAAGGCCGAATTCTTTGATTGTTTCTTCGACTTCTTCCATTGTTGTGACAGCTTTACTGCGTGGGACGCGTTCGCCGATGCTCATCATAAGTTCTTTGAAAAGCTCGCGATCTTCTGTATTTTTAATAGATTCAACTTGCGTTCCGAGAAGTTTGACACCGTATTTTTCCAGAATTCCTTTTTCGGCGAGTTCTGTTGTCATGTTTAAACCGGTTTGACCGCCGATACCTGCAATAATGCTGTCGGGTTTTTCCTTCGCAATGATTTTTTCAATAATTTCAGCATTGATCGGTTCAACATAAACGACATCCGCCGTTTCGGGATCTGTCATGATTGTTGCCGGGTTCGAGTTGACCAATACGACTTCGAGACCTTCTTCCTTAAGCGCGCGGCACGCTTGAGTTCCTGAAAAGTCAAATTCTGCTGCCTGACCGATTGTAATCGGGCCGGATCCAATTAATAATACTCTTTTGACGTCGTCTCGTTTCGGCATGTTGTCACCAATTTTCAATTTTATGAATTTTTGTAAATGAAAGTATTGTGAATACTTGTTGTGAATGCTATACTGTATGGAATACTAATATTGTACAGGATATTAGTATTGTAGGTAGTGTAGGTGGTATTGTAAGGTAATTTAAGCGAAATATTGAGCGGATTTTTGCTGCTATATTTTTCTAGCACGCCACCTGTCTTTGAAATTAAATGTTTTGCATAAATTCCGGACGGTGGAATGGCGGTTGAAAAAATATGGATAAAATACGAAAAAACTGAAGATGGGAAATGAGCGGAACATGAATGAAAAATAGAAAAAACGGGTGTTAATAAAGATGTTAATAGAACAGATATAGACAAAAATAACATATGGAAAAATGAGATTTCCATTGGTTTTTTATGACTATAAAAAAACGTTTTGTGTTTTTTCGATACTTTCCCCTCCAATGAATCAGGTATTGTCAAACGTATCGGTTCGATAAAATACCCGCAACTTAATTTTTCATCAGTTGTCATTTTACGGGTCATGGTTCTTTTCAATCTCTTTCGAATTTTTAAAGACTCAGCAGCAATTTCCCTGTTGATAAGTCTCTAAAAGCAGATTGATTATCGTTCCAATATATAACTTCTGTGATTGAAAATGTAATGATTTTCTGTGAAAATGATATGTTTTTTAGAAATGCTATCTGCTGCGGACACTGAATTTTTCTTAAAATGATTATTTATGTAAATCTGTAGGTATGATCCGATAATTTGGGTCTGCAATTTTGTTTTTTTAACTCATTTTGCCGGATTTATTTGGAAATACCGTTTTACCTATTGAATTAAATGGTTGAATTAAATGGTTGAATTGAAAATAATTGAAAAAATTGTAAATTATTGTAAATTTTACCTCTTCTTCTACTGCTTTTTAGTCAGCCGTTTATTTTTTTCTTTCTCTGTTATAAAATTAGCTGACGACAGAATCGACCACAAAAGCTAAATACAATATCAGTATAATACATTTTAACGGTTTTTCAATACAAGAACCTTTGTTCTTGTCGAAAACACTTTTTTAATTCGATTTAATTCAGTTGTTTTTAAAAGAGTCGAATGGAATTAGAATCAGAAAAGGATAATTCGCCACAAATCATCCTTTTCTCTTTTCACACATTTCTTCCAATTCAAAGATTTTTCGAGTCCGGTTGAGTTAATAACTATTACAACCCAACGCTGACAAATCCATAATATGTTTCAATCGGATATATACTTATCGCAAAATCTAGCCAAATATAGCACAATTTTTAAGAAATTGCTAGAAATTTATCGCCTTTTTTCAAAGTGTTATAATTTCCTATCATTTTGCATCAAAAATGCAGCAGTCTTTATCCGATCCGCTATTTGACAAATAGTTTTCTTTCCTTTGTTGCCGTTTTTAAATCTAGCACAAGAATTTCTTGGAATTCTAGCAAAATGAAGTGAAATCTATTAATTTGCTAGTTTTCACATCTCTGTATGTAATCTATCTATTTTTGATTTGTGCCAGTTGCTGTTGTTTTCCATTATATCTCTATTTGCTAGCTTCTTATAGCAAATGTTATATTATTTTTGTTATCATTTGATTCAAAATATTCCGGGAATTCATTATTTTTTATTTGGAGCAGATTTCTCTTTTCCATAATTCTATTTTTTAGTATGGGCTGCAAAACTTTTATAGGATTATCTATTAATCTATGAATGAAATTCTATCTTTAATTAAGGGTGCTATCAAATTCTTTCATTTTGATTGCTTTTTGCAGCATTTTGATATTTTTGCCGTTTCCGGCCGCCACACTGTTCGGAACGCAAAATAACAATTATATATAAAGATGTAGTATTTTGATAGACTTATACACAACGGATTTGTAATTATGACTGATACTTCCGATTCAAACGACAACGGCAAACGCGATGATTTAAACGCGGCCGAAAAAAATTCCAAATCAGATGATAGTACAAAATCAGATGGTAAAAAACAATTGAATGTCCGGATATCTACAGAACTCCATAATAAGTTAGACAACATCCCGGAATCCAAAGCGGTCATCGTTACAAAAGCGCTTGAAAAATATCTGGACGAAGATGACGGCGATGTCGTTTCTCAGGAATATGTCACCGCACTTTTAAAACAGCTGGATATTAAAGACGCTCAGATTGCCGCACTCAATCATCAGCTGCAAACAAAAGACGACCAGATCCTAGAACGCGACAACACAACAAAAATGCATATCGCCCAAGTTCAAACACTTATCAATCAAGTTGAAAAGAAGACACTTGAGCTTGAAGATGCTAAAAAGAAGAAGTGGTACCAGTTTTGGTAAGCTTTCAATTCCATTCTTTTTTGCTGATTTTCTTTTTTATTCGTTTTATTTTTACTGTTTTTATTCTGTTTTCATCCATTATTATCCATTTGTTCTCTATTTTTTCATATTATTTGCTGCTAGCAAATCTAATTTATTTCATCATTTTTGAGCCGATCGCCTTTTGTTTTAATTGCTAGCATTTACATTATTTCAATAACTCATCGTTTTTCAAATTAAATCATAAAAATAGAAATTACTGAAAATAAAATAGAAATTACTGAAAATAAAATTGAAATAAAAACTGAAACTAAAACAAAAAACGAAATGAAAATAAGAATATAGAAAAAAAATCTTAAATAAAATTAGAAGAATCCGAAATGAAATAAATCATTTCGTCATCTTATCAATTCTTTCTTTTAACATTGCGCTGACTTCTTTTCCTTCGATTTTGCCGCGGTATTTCTCCATGACGATTCCCATGAGAGGCCCTACTGCCGCAGGTCCTTTTTCAGCGATGAAATCTTTCTTGTCGGCAACAACCGAATCGATATATTCTTCAATTTCTTTCTTGTCAACCGAGCCGACACCGAGTTTTTCAGCGGCTTCGGCAATACAGCAGCCGGATTCATTGCAGATAATTACTAAAATACTGCGGGAAGCATCTTTGGGAAGCTTTCCTTCGGCAATCATATCAAACATTTCTTCAAACTGAAGATTTGTGATTGAATCAATATTCAAACCTTCTCTTTTCAATTCGGGTAAAATGCCGGTAAAAGTTCTTGCTAAAAGCGTCGCGGTCACAGAATCATTGCCCTTGTATTTTTCAGCCAGCTTTTCAAAGAGTTTCATGTATTTTGAAAAAGCAATCGAATCGGCAAATTCCTGATTGATGCCATACTCTTTCATGTAGCGCTCAGCTTTGTCCGTTAAAAGCTCGGGCACAGGCAAATCTCTGTATTCCTGACGGCTGATTACAAATGTCGGAAGGTCTGTTTCCGGATACATTCTGGCAGCGCCGGGAAGCGGTCTCATGTAAGATGTGTTACCGTCCGGCTGCGCATATCTCGTTTCCTGCGGAATTGTAATTAAAACCTGTTCCGCTCTTGAAATAACAGATTCCATAGCTCTTTTAACAACAGCTTCTCTTCCTGAAATCATAATGACAGCGTCATCAGCGACAGCGCCGACAGCTTCTCTTAATTTGGCGACTTCTTCGGCAGTAATGCCGTAATTGGGAAGTTCATCTGTATGGAATAAACCGGAAACGCCGACAGCTTTTGCTTTTTCAGATAATTCTGTTCCGAGTCTTCTGCCGGGCTGGACTTCGCGGCCGATGTAGCCGTCAAATCCTTTTAAGCGGATTGCCACAATTTTTCTATTTTTGGCGCTGTTAATAATCACTTTCGATTTCGTTTCTGCAAAAATTTCAGTCACATCATACATCGTTGTGTCAACAGATGCGCCTTTTGCATTCAATTCATTTTTGATATCAATGAGCGCCAGCTGTCTGAATATTTCACGCTTGACAATTTCATCGATCATGGACAAAGCCTGAACACCTTTCATTTCAACGCGCGTTCCTTCTCTGATGGAAACATTGACATCCTGACGAATTGTACCGATGCCTCTTTTGACACCGCCTGTTGAGCGAAGTGCCATTCCGAGGTAGGACGCGACTTCAAAAGCTTGTTCCGGCGTTCTGATATCCGGTTCGGTTGCGATTTCAATCAGCGGAATTCCGAGACGGTCTAATGAAAAGACAATATATTCATCCGTTTCTTCCATTCTCGGTGCCGATTCTTCTTCTAAGCATAAACTGGCGACACGGCATTTTCCGGATTTTGTTTCAATCCAGCCGTTGCCGGCAATAAAAGTGGTTCTCTGAAAACCGCCGGGACCTGATCCGTCAACGATAATTTTTCTCATGACATGCGCTTTGTCGGCAGGAACCATGTGAAGAAGCTTGGAAACTTCAAGTGTTGTTTTTAAAGCTTCGGGACTGACAGGAACAGGTCCTGCTTCATCAATGTCGCCTAAACAAGTCGTATCAAAAACCATGTATCGGCTCTGGCGGTTGGCCTGCGTCTGTTCAACGACAGCGCGGTCCATCATTCCTAAATTATTCGCTTTGGGACGCAAGTATCTTCTGATTTCATGTGTCGATTCTTCCGGCTCCCTGTAAATATTCGGGCAGCGGCAGTGAAGTTTTGTCGGCGAATCTACCTGCTGGTGAATTTCAAGACCGACCATCAAGCCGAGTGCTTCATAATCATAGTCAGGGATTGTTTTCGTTTCGTGACTCATTTTAAAATATCCTTAGAATTAATTGATAAAATTTTGAAATTTTAAAGTCAATAAGAGAAAATCAAGATTAAAAAACATTACTCAAAGATTGATGAATCAAACTGGTTAATAAATTTACCCATGCTTTATGCTGAAAAAGTTATATTTGCATAATTGTTTTATTCGCTCAAAATCCTGTCGCCTCATCCGCTCTGGTTTATTTTTTCAAAAAAGATAAAAACAGCCGAATTTATCCCGATTTTTTATTTTAAATCATGGATTCGTTTTTAATGATTTAATTTAATGAAGATTCCGGGTTTTATAAGGGTTTGATAGGATTAATTAAGAGTTTGAAGGATTAATTTAAGAGTTTGATGGGGATTAAATTAAGTGTTTATTAAGGTAGATATTAAGGCAGGAAATCTAATAAATTAATTTTTAAGTCCCACTTAGTCTCAAAATGAAATTCAAGCTGAATTACTTTTCAGCGATTTCATAAATCTTTCAAATGAATTTTCGATAATGGAAGAATTTCCTTCATATTCCAGTATTTTTAAATTAAATCTGTTTGAAAAGTCATCCACGACTTGGTCATAATTTTCTTCATATTGAAGTCCGGTTGACACTTTTCCGACATTTTTGTAGTTGGAATATTCAAAAACCATTTTGAGCATTTCATCGTCATTGGGGTCGGGTGTAAGCGCGCTTGCATATGCGATTTCGCGCCAGTGCGCCGCCTGCATCGGTGTCAGGAAATATGTTCCTTCTTTTCCGTCTGTTCTGATGATATGGACATATTTTTTACGGCTTCCGATTGAAATACAAATACAGTCGTCACCGATATCGCCGTCTTCATCGCGCAGAATGCGGACCGGACAGTCGGGTGTGCTGAGATCGTTGTCAACATTCCCGAGAACGTTGCCGCAAAGACCGTAGAAAACCAAAATGCCGCTGACATAGCTTTGCAGATCCTGAATTTTGTCATAGACCATATCTTTAATCCTTTCGGGATGTGCTTCCATTGAAAATTCTATCAATTGAAGGACGATTGTATCTTCCGCATCTGCCGGCTCTTTGAGTTTGTTTTCCAATTCATCCGCCTGAATTTTTTCGTAAACGATCTTTTCAAAATTGAATTTCTTTTCGATTGTTTCGGTAAAGTCAGTTTCAATTAAAATGAGACGCGTTTTCTTTTCCTGTTCTTTTTTCATCAAAAAAGTTAATTCGTCTTCAAAAATTCTGCAGGACACAATTCCGATAGTCGCCATTTAAATCCCTCTTTGTTTTTTGATAATCCTTTGTTTTTAGTAATTCTTCTAAACGTTTTATTTCTATATGGGTTTATGGATTTGCTGCATTTTCACCGGGTCAACGGAACCCTTAATTATCTTAGCGGATTTTTATTTATTAACAATTTTATATCCCACTATTTTGAATTCCGAACATACAGCCTTAATCGGAATTCTTTAAACGAAAAAATAACTGAATTAGTAATCAGCAAATAAAACGAAATAAATCAGGTGGCATTATGACATTCGAAGAAACTAAGGAAAAAGTGCGTCTATACGCTGAAAAATACGCTGCAAAAAAAGGATTCAGATTAAATCCTGATCCGGAAGAATTGGATTTGGTTTACGAAGGATTGGCAAAACGTCGTGAACAGTATGGCGCTCAATATTGCCCGTGTCGTATTGTGCTCGGCGACAAGCAGGAAGACCGCAAAATCATTTGCCCCTGCATTTATCACGAAGAAGAAATCGAACGCGACGGCATGTGTCATTGCGCATTGTTTTTCAAAGCCGAGTAATGGTTTCGGCTTTCATTTCTTTTTTTCTTTTCCATTTCTCTTTTTCTCTTTCAATTTTCTGCCCGCGCGCGTGATCAGCAGCATTTTTATGAAATTTTAAAGAATCTGCCTTCGATTTTTACAATTTTTGGAAAAACCTAAACATCCATTTTTAAAATTTTTTCAACCCAAAACGCCCCTTTTCTAAAATCCAAAAAACAACTTTCATCGGAAAAATGGCGTTTCGCTTTTTTTTGGATTTTGATGAAAACCCGATGTTTCGTTTTGTTCAAAAATAAAAGTTCAAATATCCATTAATTTTCAAAAAAATGCTTCATGATTTTTATCGACTAACGCCTTAAAAATGGAACCCAATTGTTTTACTTTATTCCTTATTCAAATCCCAAACACGACGTTAATTTTCATTTACTATAATGTACCTGCCCACGCAAAACTAATTGCCACAGCTACCTTATTGTTTCTGTTTTGCTGTTGCTGTCTGCTGTTTGCATTCCTGCTGCTTCTGCCGGCAATCTGCGTGCGCGTACATAACAAATTTTAAAAAATAACATAAATCGAACCTCTTTTTTTATGTCTGTTTTTTGCATCACGTTTTTTACATTCTTTTTTACTGAAAGCCTTTAAATAATTCTCAAACCATTATTCATTCCTTTTAATATTCAAATGTGCGGAGAATCAAATATGGATGACGGTGCAAAACATTTACTTGAACTTCAGGATAAAATGGAAAAAATGACTGACGACGAGCTGGTCGCTTTTGTCAGTGAAAATTATCCCGAAGCCGGATGGTGCGGCAAAAGAAAATTAGTGACCCGCAAAATTTTGACATTCGAAAGAATGAGAATTTACGGCGACAAAGATTTATCTATGTCTGATGAAGAATGGGCTGAAAAATCAAAGCAATAAACCCTTTTCTTTATTTTTCTACTTTGTGTTTTTCAAAAAGCGTTTTTCAGTTTTCCGATTTTCGTTCTTCGAAAGATTTATATTAAAAAAAAGGTTTTATGGAGTGCTTTCGAAAAAGCGCTCTTGACTTTTCTCTTTCCGCTTTTCGAAAATCAAGCAAAAACAATTTTAAATACAAAGTGGCCGGGGTGGGGTAAAGGTTATCCTGAAGCCCTGTGGAGGCTTTGACCCGAGTTCGATTCTCGGTCCCGGCCCTCTAAATAAAAAGACGTTGGTGTTGGGGGTTTTGCCCCCAACTGTTGTCTCTTTTACCTTTTTGATTATCTTTTAATATGATTTTTTTTGTTTATCCAAAATTAAGCAATGGCATCTTTCGCTGCATCTTCTTTTGAAGAATAAAATGCTAACATAAATCCGCTGATCAATATCAGAACAGCGCCGGAGACAATACCTGTTTCGGATGTAATCGGAATCGCGGAAGATCCAAAAATACCGACATACAAACCGGCTAAAAAGAGAATTGCACTGACTGCAATAATCAATTCAAGAAGCAAGATTAAACCTTTATTTATTTCTGTCATAATTATACCTCAGTTTTTATTAGGCAGATGATTCTTTTTTCATTTATATTTAAATTTATTGCCGATTTTTTATTTATTCCTCTTTATCAATTTGTTTTTTTGTTTGTACTGATCTACTATTTGTTATTTTCTCCAGTGGAAATAATTATTTCAGTAACATTTATCTATTCATCTTTCTAAATATATATTTGCCGAGAAATTCGGCAGAGGTAATTATTATGGAAAACAAAGAAATTGTAACATATATTGCAGCGATTGTAGCTGTTATCGGCGCGATTGTCTTAATTCTTGGTGCACTTGCCTACTTCAGCATTTGGTCACTTTCCTATGTTGTCGGCAATGAAGTCGCAGCAATGATTATCGGTCTCGTTCTTTTGATTATCGGCGCAGTCGGCATCTGGTACGCAAAAGAAAAAATGTAAAAATCACGACATTTAATATCTGACAATTCAAAAACAGATTTAATTAATAACGGATGAAATACAAGAGACTGTGTTTTATCCGTTTTTAGTTTCTCTCGCTTTTTTTGTTTCTTATTTCCGTTTTTCATTCAGTTTCTCTTTTTACGATTACTTGCAGTTTCTTCATGGATTCAGCAGCACTGAAGAAGCGAATGACTACCTTTCAAGCGATTTGTTTAAAAATGATGTTTATGTCGGGTTAAAAAACCTCTGGAAGTCTGAGCCGAGTGTCAGAATCTATTCGGTTGCATAAAACCGGAAAATGAAATTGAAGGGTGAGATTGAAAGTACAAGATTTCATCTCTTTTGTTTTAATAATAAATTAAAAAATTAAAGAAAAAGAGCCTCAAGCGGGATTTGAACCCGCGACCTCTTCCTTACCAAGGAAGTGCTATACCCCTAAGCCATTGAGGCGCTCGTCTATTTTTTATAATTGAAAACAGTTTTGCAAGACTTCTAAAAATGAAATCAAGCAGACTCCAAAAAGGAATATCTCTAATATTAATCTTTTGGTATTTTCCTTGGCGGAGTCTCTTTATTTAATCAATTTTGAAAAATGAATGTCAAACTAAATTATTCGCCGCCGACTTCTTTTTTCGCATTTTTGATACGGTCTTTGGAAGAATAACCGGTTCCTTTGTCCAAAAAGGTTCTGAAGCGTTTGTTTGAATCCAAAATGACAGCGTCGTCAGTGACAGTGCTGTCAGCAACAGTGTCAACACAGAGTTTTTTAGCGTTCATCCAAACATTGATTTCTTTTAAAACACCGTAAGAAGTTGTTAATTTACCGTCCGCTTCTTTAATTTCAGTACCGAAGCATTCTGTCAGCAAATCTCTCATTCTTTCAATGTCGGGCGTAAAACCGCGTTTTAATTTGTATTCCTGCATTATTTCACCTTTTTTATTTCCAATACTGCTTCATTCTTTTTGAATCTTTCTCATTTTTTATGATTTTAAAGGTGCTTTCTCGTTTTTTATCTTTCTTGATTCTCATTTTTATCTTCTTGATTCCCATTTTTTTCTTTTTTCATTTTTTGTTTTTTTGAAGCTTTGAACCCATGGGTAAAAGCCTCAAGCGGGATTTGAACCCACTGGTTCAAAGCTTTCTTTTATTATCTTCTATTATGTTGTGATTGAATCGTTATGGTTTTAATAGGTAAAGATGTATTTATGAGAAATTAAAGGGAATTGAAATTTAAATTAAAAACAACGGGATATTTATGACAAAAGTATTATCACTTCATGATTTAATCAGCAGAAAACGCTTCGAATTAGCAGAAATTTCAGGCGAAAACGAATCACTTGCAGAACTTTACGATCTGGTTGTTCCAATGGGTGTTCCGATGTCTATCATCGTAGATATGGTTGATATGTTTGATTTGGAAGTCGTTGACCGATTAATTTCAATCACAGAACCCGAAATCGCTCAAACACCCGTTATCGCACTTCGCGGACCGCTTGATAATGTTTTGGAAGCCGAGAAATTTATGAAACAGGAAATGAAAAATTGGCTGGAAAGCTGATCTTCTTTTTTCGTATTTTTAAAAATATGATAAAGGCGAATTAATCACCTCTTTTTTTCATCTCTTTTTTATCTCATAGAAAATCCTATTTCATTCTTATTTGTTTTTACTGCTGTCATCAGTGTTTTCCGATGTTTTCATTTCTTTCTTATCTCATAGAAAATCCTATTTCATTCTTATTTGTTTTTACTGCTGTCATCAGTGTTTTCCGATGTTTTCATTTCTTTCTATAATTAAATGCACCTGCCAATGCAAAACTAATTTGCTACACGCCTTGCCAATTCCGATTTGCTGCTGTTATCTTACTGTTTCTGTTTGCTGCTGCTAACTTAGTCTGCTTGTTGCCTGCTGCCTTACCGCTTCCGTTCCTGCGACCCCCCGCACGCGCGAGCCGCACAGCTTTTGACAAAATCAAAAAGTCTCCCTCGGGTTTTATGACATCCGGAAAAAGAATAAAAAAGTAAAAAACAAAAAAAAGGAGTTAATCTCAATGATTAACTCAATGTTCCATTACCGGCAGTCGTGTTCGAACCGCCGATTGTTTCATTGCCTTCCGGCACATAAATCACGCGGCCGTCTTCTAAACGATAGGCTGTTCCGAGAACGTCGCCGATACCGCCGCCTATCTGTTCTTCAGCATTGATTTCCATGATTTCAATACCTTCTTCGGTCTTTTGGATGATCTGCATGTTTTCTTGTCCCGGATTTTTAACGATTGTGACATCCTGGTCGGTTAAAAGTTCTGAAAGTCCGGCCGACATGACAAGCGCAACCAACAAGGCTACTGAAAAAACCATCGCGACGTCAAAAACGTTGCCGACACTGTTCATCGGGTTGTCAACTGTGCTGCCTGCAAAAACTGAACCGCGCTTTGTTCTTCTGGTGTGACGGCTCATTCCTTTTTCTCTCCCAGCGCATCAATGATGTAATCCATGTCAATCATATCCTGCCAATACCAGCGGTTGCGGATTGTGGTCAAGCAGAAACTGATGCCGGCAACAAATAAACCGATAACTGTTGTCGCAAACGCAATTACAAGGTTTGTAGCAAGCTCATCAATATTTCCGTCCGTCAAACCGATCAAAGCAGGGCCGAGCGGAATTAAAGTTCCCATCAAACCGAGCATCGGGCCAACGGTTGTAATAATTCTGGTTTTTTCTGTTCTTTTCATCATACGGACTTCATAATCATCAGCAATCTTTTCAACGTGATTGACATCGCCTTCTTCAACAGATGAAGCCGCATCCTTTGCAAAAGCAGCGACCATTTGGGTTTGGCTGTCCGCTAATTCTCTTAAAACAGATGCTGCTTCTTTATTTTTACTTTCTTCAGATGCCGAAGATTTCATAAGTTTTGAAAGGCGGTGCGTCTCTTTTTCCAAAACCGCGTGATCGCGGCGGCGGCGTGTGTATTCCGTAATAAATTCGCCGGCTAAAATTAATGATAAAATAACCAGCAAAATCAATATAATCATAACCGGGTACAACAACGAATTTGAAAAAATATACGTAATGTACGATACGGTTGATCCAAAATCAGATAATAATGCAATTTCTGCCATAATATTCCCCTACTCTGTGTGAATTCCCTTTTTAAATCTCTTTAAATCCTTAGTTTCCCTAAATTCCAAAACCTAAGGTTTTCATTAAAATTTTAATTTAATTTTTTTATTTCTGTTCTGTCTTCAGTGCTTTCTACTCATACTTTTTTCACGGCTTCTGTCTGCGGAAATTGTCAGTACCGCTCCGAAGGAAATCAAAAGAATCATGCCGAATAAAGCAACAAGCTCAGGTGTCCCAAATGATACAGGTATGTTTGAACGCGCAGAACTTGCGTTGATGTATGCCGGAATCATTATTGCCGCAATCAGATAGAAGAGACCGATAAAAACCATGATCGCGCCGAGCGTGTCAGGTGTTCCGTCAAAGTTGATATGCAGTTTCTTCGTGATTTTGCTCAAATTTTTCATTACAAAGGTCGTGACCAAAATTGAAATGACAAAGACAACGCCGACGAGCGCGCCAATGACAAGTCCGCTGAAATCAACGACAGTTGAAAGAGCAACACATGAAACAAGAAGCGCGGCCATACAGACCGGACACGGTAAAACCATGATTAAAAAAGTTTTATTCGATACATCACAGCCGGAATGCCACTTTTTCATTGTGACAATACCGCCGCCCAATAAGAACAAAGCAAGCGTAATATGAATTGCAGCCGCTAACGGTGAACTCATAAAGGATGTGACATCAATCGCATCCATGAAATAACCCGCCACAAGCGCAATAACGAAGTATAAAAGACACAAGACAAACACAACATTCCAGCCGGTTTTTGAAAAACCGCAGCCAATCCCCGTCTTTAACCCGAATATAAAAACACTTGACAAAATTCCTATCACAATAAGAGTTGCCATCGGTTCCATAACTCAATGATTAAGTTAAGTCCGTTATATTAAAGTTCATATTCAGCTTATATCTCTTATCTTTTTTACTTACGATGGTTCGTTTTTTATTTATGTGTCCTGTCTTTATCGAAAAAACAAGTTTGCTTTTTCATCTATTTTTTTAAAAAATTGCAGCAGCTCGCGCGCGGATGACGACGTTATATGCAAAGTGACAGCGTTATATACTACTGTGGCGTAGCCGCTAAAAATCGCGAAGCGATTTTTCTTAAACACCGCCCTCCCGCTGCAAAACGGAAACCTGACTCCAATCGGAAACAGAAACCTGACTCCAATCGGAAACAGAAACCTGACTCCAATCGGAAACAGAAACCTGACTCCAATCGGAAACAGAAACCTGACTCCAATCGGAAACAGAAACCTGACTCCAATCGGAAACAGAAACCTGACTCCAATCGGAAACAGTAACCTGACTCCAAGTGGCAACGGAAACCTGACTCCAATCGGAAACAGAAACCTGACTCCAATCGGAAACAGAAACCTGACTCCAATCGGAAACAGAAACCTGACCCAAGTGGAAACAAACACCGCCCTCCCACTGCCAATTAATTTTGCATGGGCAGGTAAATATAAAAAAAGAAATGAAAAAACGTGCGGATGCTTCATTAATTTTGTAAAAAATGATGCAGTTCGCGCGCGAATGGCGGGTGTTTGAACGGAATCGGTAGGTACATATGGCAAACAGAATTGGTAAGGTAGTAATCTGTAACGGCAACAGTAAGGTAGCAGCAGCAAAACGAAAAGATGTAGGGGCAGTTGTGCCAATTCGTTTTGCATGGGCAGGTACATTATAGTAAATGAAATTAAATAAAAACAATAGCTGCCGGAATTTGAAGTAAACGAATTTTCATTAAATTGTAAGTTAATTCTAGTCTTATTTTTTAATTCCCGTGATTTTATCTTTCTCAAAATCAAATACAATTGCTGCATTATTTCCGTCATTAATGACAATTTTTTTATCTTCCGTTATTTCTCCGCAAACGGCTGCCGTCATTTTGCCTTCTTGAAGAACTCGAATACATTCATCTGCTTTGTCAGGCGATGCCGTTAACACAAATCCGGTTCCTGGGTGCATTAAAACCCATTTTTCAATTGTGATTTCAGGGTTTTCAGGAATGACAATATCAGCCAATCGAATATTGGCGCCGACACCGCTTGTTTCACAAAGCATTCCAAGCGTTCCGATGATTCCGGGATTGCTGATGTCTTTGCCGGCGGTTGCCAATTGGCGCTGTCCTACGATTTGCGGCGCTTCATACATCTTTCGAAGAACTTCCGGTGTTTTTGATGAAACGGATTCAAAACTGTACGGTGAATTCGGTCCGGTTCTGCCGTCCGTGTCAATCGCATAAATCACAAGGTCGCCGGGTTTTGCCGTATCGCTTCGAATAATTTGATCCTTTTTTGCGATGCCGATGATTGCAACAGAAAGGGATTTTTCGCCTTCGGGGTGTGTGTGGCCGCCGACAACAGGAACGCCGAACTTTTTGACACCTTCTGCCATTCCCTTAAATATTTCTTTAAACGTTTCCGAATCGGTTGACGACACAACATCCACCATAGCAAGCGGGCGTCCGCCCATTGCGATGATGTCATTAATATTAACAATGACGGAAGTGAATCCGGCCCACCACGGGCTTTTTTCAATCAATCTCCCCCAAATGCCGTCTGCCGCAAGCAAAATCACATCACCATTTCCGATGTCAATCGCCGCCGCGTCGTCGCCGAAATCAGCAACGCAGCCGCCGTAAGCGTCGGCGACCTCTTTAAAAATTTCTGAAACGGATGCGATTGGTTCTTTTCGGGAAGTGCCTTCAAAAGTGCGAATGGATTCGGCGAGTTTTTGTAAATCCGAAAGGCTGTTTGAATTGGTTGAGTTCGGCATCGTTTTCCTCTTATTCTTCACTGTTTTTAATTATCGGCGCGGTAATCGTTTTCAATTCCGTTCCGCCTTCTTTCTTTTCCGGTTTTTTAACGGACAAATCATTTCCGAGCAGACCGTAAGCATCTGACCGGCATTGGCGACAGTGTCTCATTTGCTTTACATACGGCGCGCACGCGTCTTGAATCGCTTCTCTTTCCTGCTCCGTCGGCGGAACTTTGTCGGCAAAAGCGGCCTGATTAATCAACGGCATCACATTCATAATGTAAACGCCGAGTCCGTTCATTTTTTTCGCCAGGTCGACAATATGCTTGTCATTGATTCCGGGAATGAGAACGGTGTTGATTTTGACCGTCATTCCGGCTTCGACGGCTTTTTCAATTCCTTCCAATTGTTTTTGAATTAAAAGTTCGGCGGCTTCTCTTCCTTCGTATTTTTTGCCGCCGTAATAAACCATGCTGATAATTCCTTTTTGAATTTCAGGATCGAACGCATTCATTGTCACCGTCAGCGTTTCCACATTTGACGCAGCCAGTTCTTCAAATCGGTCGGACAGCAGCAATCCGTTTGTACTGATGCAGAGTGTGATATCCGGAAACTTTTCACGAATCAAGCGGAATGTTTCAAAAGTTTCGTCATTGTCTAACGGATCTCCGGGACCGGCGATGCCGATGACGCTGATGTAAGGATTTTTTTCCAAAATACGCGTTGTTCGCTCCAGCGCTTCCTGAGGTGACAGCACCTCGCTTGCAACTCCGGGTCTGCTCTCATTGACACAGTCAAATTTTCGATCGCAATAGTTGCATTGGATATTGCATGACGGCGCGACAGCCAAATGAAGCCTTCCGAATTTGTGCTGCGCTTCGGGAGAATAGCACGGATGCTCGGAAATCTTTCTCTTCATGTCGTCGCTGATACATTCTTTCAAATTGCCACCTCGTTTTTAATATCTGTTTTTATTTTCTGTGTCTTGTGTTTATATTTTGTATTTATATTAACTGTTTGCCGAGCTCACGCGCTTTTTCCATAATCACTTCGTCTTTTAACAATTCTTCCTTGTTATGAACGCTTACAGCCGTGACACATCCTGTGGGAATGCAACCGTAGCCTTGGAAAATGTATTCGATTCGCTCAGGCGACTTTGCATAGTGTTCCGGCATCGGTGCGCCTTGCGTAATGACAATTCCCAGCTTCTTGCCGGCCGGAAGAAGCGAGTTTCGTTCGGCATCTTTTAACGCGAAGCAGCGATCGATAAATGTTTTCAGCTGACCTGTCATTTCGCCCATATAAATCGGCGTTCCGATAACAATCGCGTCAGCGTTTTTCAATTCGTCATATAAAATATGCATATCATCTTTGCGAACACAGCTTCCTGTTTTTCGGCAGGCTTCACAACCGAAGCAAGCACCGATGTTCATTTTCGCCAAATTGTACGTTTTTGTTTCGGCACCCATCTCTTCTGCCGGTTTCATCATTTCTTTCATCAGACGGCTTGTGCTTCCCTCATCGCGTGCACTTCCTAAAATACCAATCACTTTCATTTTTAATCCTCCAAATAATCCTCTTAAAAACGTTTTATTCAGAAACAAGCATTATTATAAATATTTGCTATCCGAAACTTCTTAAAGTATATATTCTATTTTTTTATTTACATTATTTTAATTTATCATAAATTAATAAAGCAAAATTAAATTTAAATAAAAAACAAAGCGAAACAAAACGAAAATAAAAAATGAAATAACATTAACATAAAAATGAAAAACAAAAAACGAAAACAAAGGTGTAATTTTGGCAATTAAATATGTTTCAAATCCGGATTTACCGATTATTAAAGAAGACTGGCCCGGAAATCCGATGAAGGGACGTTCTTTTTTGAACGAGCGTCCTTCTCAAATCAGCATGCTTCATTTTGTAAAATCCAGATTTCATAATCCGCAGCGCGAAGAGCGTAAAAACGATACGTATCGCGCCGGTTTCTGTATTAATGATGATTTTACTGAATCCGATGAAGATATGATTGTTTGGCTCGGCCACGCTTCCTTTTTCATTCGTCTTGGCGGCGTGACATTTCTGACCGATCCGTCTTATTACAGTTTCCCGACACGCACGCGTTTGGTTCCTGTTCCTTGCGATGTTGATAAATTGAAGTACACTGATTACGTTTTAATTTCTCACATGCATCACGATCACGCTGATACGCGTTCGCTTCGCAAAATTTTCAAAGGAAATCAAAAAACGCAGGCGCTGCTGCCTCTGAACGGCCGCAGTTATGTGAAATATTTCACGAAAAACTATCAGGAAGCCGGATGGTTCCAAAAATATAAAACAAAGCCCGGCGTCGATGTTTATTTCCTGCCGAGTTTCCATTGGTCTAGAATGCATGTTTTCGACAGCAACAATACGCTTTGGGGCAGTTTTATCATTCAGAGCAATGACAAAACAATTTATTTCGGCGGCGACACTGCATGGGGAAATCATTTCGAAGAAATTGCGGAATTGTTCCCGTCAATTGATTACGCGATCATGCCCATCGGCGCTTACACGCCCCGATCCATCGCGGGTTCCGCGCATATTTCACCCGAAGAAGCAGTCAAAGCAGCTGAAATTTTAAATGCCAAGCATTTGATTCCGATGCATTACGGCACTTATCCGTTGGGACAAGAACCGCTTGGGGAGCCGTACCGCAAAATTTGCCGGCTGGACGAAGACGGTGAAATCAGCGGCTGTTTGAATTGTTTGGATGTCGGTGAAGAACTTTTTGTCTGATGCATTTGGTCAGACTGTTGACCTGATGTCTCTTCATCCTTTTTTTTGAAATTTCGATACCTTTATAAGGTTGTCGGAAATCATTGATTTATTCTATTTGTAAAAACAGGGATTTTATGGCAGAAAACGGAAAACAAGGACGAGAGCAAGAAAGGCAAGAGCACAAAAAGAAAGAGCAAGAAATTCAATACATCTTTTCGGATATGGACAACACTCTTTTTGATTTTGTTCATGCGAAAGTCAAAGCTTGTGCGGCTGTCGTTGACAAAATCGGGACAGGCGAACCACATGAAATGCTTTCCTATTTCCTTCGCGGTATTTACGGTTTTGAGAGTTTGGAAAATATTGAAGATTATCTGAAAGAAAAATATGTCTTTACCGATTCTCTTTTTGAAGAATGCTGCTGTATTTATGAAGATGTTAAGGTTGAAAATGTCGAGCTTTATGACGGTGTCAGAGAAACAATTGAAACCGTCAAAGATATGGGCTGTTCTTTTGTCATTGTAACCGATGCCGACACTGAAAATGCGTTCCGCCGTATGAAGCGCGTGAAGCTGGACAATCTTGTGGACGACGTGATTGCTTACGATATGTCCGGCAAAAAGAAACCCGATTTGGGCGCCTTTGAATTTGCGCTGAACCGCTCAAAAGCAAAACCGGTTGAATCAATGTATATCGGCGACAGTTTACGCCGCGACATTGCGCCGGCGAAAAAACTTGGAATGACAACCGCCTACGCCGCTTACGGAGATCGAAACGATCACGACCGTGATTTCTATTTTGAGCCCGATTATAAATTGAATAATCTCGGCGAAATTATTGATATTATTCAGAAAAAAAATGCGAAGGACAGTAATTCTTAATCGGATTGCAATCTTTTTTTAAATCTGCGAAATTCTTGGTTGCTTTTATTGTTTTTTTAAAGTTTGTGCGGCTCGCACGCGTGCGAGGTGTGTTGGCAGTAGCAGTAACAGCATCAATAAGGCAGCAGACCGGAAGCGGCAACAGTAGGTAGCAATCTGTAACGGCAACGGCAGGTAGCAATCTGTAACGGCAATGGCAGGTAGCAATCTGTAACAGCAATAGTAAGGTAGCCGTATCAATTAGTTTTGCGTTCGGCAGGTGCATATAATCAGACAAATTTGAAGGAAAACAATTAGATGGGGCTGAAATCAATTTGTCCTTTTTGATTTTTCATTGAATTAATAGTCCGAATCCGCAACCTCAATTTCACTCGCTGCGCTCGCGAAATCTCGTTTTGCGGTCGTATTCGGACTTTCATTTGTCATAAAAAAGTGATCCTTCGTAAAAAATCAAATGATTCGGTGTTGTTTTTACAATTTGTCTTCACCGGCTTCGATTTCCATTAGTTTTCGGCGAACAATCGAAAACCCGGCTTTATCATTTTTACGGCCGCAGCGCTGAATGATTTTTTGGTGATGACGAATTAAATCAACATGTGTCGGGCCTTTTGTTAATTCGTATCGCGTCAAATGAATACAGGCTTCAATGACTGAATGAAAGCCGCGATTGAAGACGAATCCTTCTTTTTCAGCATTTAATACAAAATATTCTATCGGCTCAATGTCGATGATGACTGAATCTGAGGCTTCCAAACGGCTGACGCATTTGAATAAAACGAATCTGTCGGCCTTTTTTAAAACAGGAACGGAAATTGAAATCTTGGTGTTTTCATTTCCAATTTCGGTTATGTGAAGCACGTCGTCGAATTCTTCGGCTTCCAAATCGTAAAAAGTGGATTTTGCATATAATACGGCGTCATCTGTCATATTTGCCGCGAAATAATCTTCTCGCATCAGGTTTTCATATGTTTTTGAACCTTTGAATAAGCGAAGAAACATTTTATTGTTTTTCCATATGATTCCGAACGGGGCGGCATTCGCTTTTGTTTCGGCGGCAGAATCATTTCGCGTTGTCAGAATGATTTCTGAAATGCCTTCAGATATACCGAATTTTGCCAGCTGTTTTAAATTTTCTGCCGTTTCTTCCATGCCGCGCCTCTTTAACTTTTTACTTTTATTTACTTTAAATTCTTATTCTATGCCTTTTTTACTTTTTATATCTTCAATCCGCTCAGCAGCGCAATAAATATGCCGACGGCTGCAATATCAGCGGTCGATCCCGGGTTCAATTTCTTTTTGTCTAGTTTTTTATCAAATTTTTGAAGTTCAGGCATTATTTTTTTCAAGTTTTTCGAATTCTTTTTATTCTTCTTTCCCGATATTTTCAAAATTTTCGCCGCTTCTTTCTGAACTTTTAAAGCCTTCTTTTGACCCTGTTTCGCTTCAATAAACGTATCCGGATATTTTGCCAACATTTCTACGAATGTGTAAACAACAGCACTGTTTATTGAGCTTCCGAATCTCTTTTTCGGGTTTTTGTCAAACCACTCTTTGTTTTTCAAAAGCTTTTGAGCGAACTGCTCCGTCTTTTCAAAGCCGTTGGTCCATTCGGCAGCGACCATATCGCGCGCTGCGCCTAATGCCATGATGTCAAAAAGAGGAATTTCTCTTTGCCGAATCACATCAACAGCGGCCGGATTTGTTAAATCCAAATCAAAATCTTCGCTGTCTTTTTCGGGTTCTTGAACCGGAATTGTCAGCAATTGAAATGCTTTGTAGAAACAAATAGCGTCCTCTGGAGCTGTTCTGCGGCAAATCTCTGCCGCTTTTTGAATGATTTCAAAATTCAGTTTTTTATCCTTTCCTTCTTTTCTTTTTCTTATGCTGCTTTCATCTTTTTCAGCTGCAATCTGCCCGGCTGCTATTACAAGCGGTATCAGCAGAATAAATGTGCCGAAATGAGTGTTGCCGCCGCTTTGTGCTTCTTTGCTTCTGAAAACAGCTTCATAGAAAAGCGGTCCAAATCCGGATGTTGGCTGATTCGGTTTGATTGCTGCGCCCTTTAAATAAACAGGCTGAACCGCTGAAGCTGAAGCTAAAAAGTGTTCAAAAGAAGTGTCGGAAAAATCGTTTCGTCGGTGAACATTTCCGGGTTTCGGATAAGCTGAAACTTCCAGCATCATTGAAAGAATTGCCGCCGACGCGATATCTTCGGCTGTTTGAATCTGTTTCATCTCATCCCGCTTTTGTTTTTATTTAATGTTTATTGCTGCTTATTGCTGAGCAGCCGCATTCTTTTCATCGATTGCACTGACAATTTTATCGGCCAGTTCTTTTTTCATTCTCATATATTCATCAACCGGAATTCCGAGCTGTGAAAGCGTTGCATCGCGGTAGTAGCAGGGTTTTGTTCCCTTACAGCACCAAACAAGGCTTCCGAAACAGGTATCTTTTCCTTGTTCAAGTGGTGTTCCTCTGACTGATTCTTGTTTCAGCTGAATGAATTCTTCGGGCGTGAAGCCGACGCTTTCAATTCTTTTGAGCAGACCGCAATATTTGACGGGCGGACAGCAGAATGTTAATCCGCGGTTATCGCCGTGTTTACAAACGTGTTTCGGCGCGTTGTACCATCCGGTTTCTTTTTGATACTCTGTGATTTTTTGAACCAGATGCGGAATAAATTCAGAGTCATCAGCAGCAGCGCGGGCAACGGAAACCATATCTGCGCCGCTTGTAAAAAAGTCAACGGCGGAATCAAAATCATCTACCGAATTATTAGCAATCAGAATTTTTTTAGTCACATTTCTGATTTCAGCGATTGCTTCATGATCTGCTCCTTTTCCTTCGATCATTGCATCGGCATGGATTATATCTGCGCCGGACGCATCGAAAAATTCTGCGGCCATTGCGGGATTTACAACATTTGTTCTGAATTTAACGGAAAGAACAACGCCCGTTTCTTTTATTTTTTGAATTGTTTCCGCAAGTTTCGTTGTATCTTTCAAAAGAGATTGTCCCAATCCGCGTTCCGTAAATTCGGGCTGACGGCAGTGGACATCCAGTTCCATGATCACGTTTTTGCTTTTTATGAGTTCGGCCGCTTTAATCAGTGGTTCAATTCCCGAACTTCTGACACTGATTGCGATAACGGTTCCAGGCATTTTTTCAGCGGCAGCATCAATTTCATTTTCGATTCGAATGAAAATGTCATTGGTTGCCGCTTCTCCTGCTGTAAATTCGGTTCTGCCGCGCGCTGCTGCTTCTTTGCCGGCAGTCTGGGATTCTTCATCTAAATTAAATGCGCCGAGAACAACCAGTCCCGCATTTTTAGCGTGAGCGGCTGCAAATGCTGCGTCTGTTATTCCTGCCATTGCCGATAATGCAATCGGATTCTGTATTTTTATGTCGCCTGTTTTTAAATCAAATAAGTTTTCCATTATTTTTTCCCCTGGGTATACATAAATTGTAATAATAGGGGAATTAAAAGAGAATCTCCTTAATAAATTCTTTTTTTATTTTCGATTTGAATTTTACCGCTTTCAATCGTGTATTTTAATATATTTCCGCCGGCTCCTCCCGCTCCGCCGACTTCGTTGCTTTTATATTTGTAAATTCTGATTTCCCGTTCAAAGTTTCCGTTCCGTTCTTTCATTTTGAATTGGAAGTAACTGTCCGATAAATGAATCAGCCGATTTTCCGTTCGTTTTGATAAAATATGTTTGTGAAGACATCCGATAATGATGTACCGGACGCCTTCTGTAGATTGGTGTATATTTTCTTTGTCGTTTTGTTTTTCGATTTCCTTTTTCATTTCCTCAATAAAGGAGACAATTCGGTTTTCGATGGTTTTCACAGAGTATTTTTCAAGGGGTTTTTGGTTTTGAAACAATTCGCTGATATTTTCAATGAAAAGAATGATTTCCAATTCGTTATCGATTTTTTCAGTGTTTTCAGCGTTTTCAGTTTTTCCGTTTCTTCCGGCTTTTTCAGCTTTTTCAACCTTCTCGGCCCTTTCAGATTCCGGTTGACTGAATGTTTCTATTTTTTGCGGCTTATTGAAACCGCCGCGTGCTTCAATTGCGGTTATTTCGCCGCAGGCCAAAACCTTTTGAATCACGCAGCCGTTTGCTTTTGGTTTTTCTTCTCCGACAGACCTCCCATTAGATTTCTCAATTTCTGCCAGAAAAGCAGACATCCCTTCATCATCGTTTCCGCTGACCAGGAGAAACGATCCGTTTCCGATTTTGCTCCCTGTTAAACGGTCGATTTCAGGGATGCCTGTTGTGAAATTCGAAGCCATTGTCTTTCACAATCATACAAAACACGCTTTATTATATGCGGCTTGCGATTTTTTCAAAATCGAAACATATATATAGTCCGCAAGCGGCTTTTCTGTCATGAAAAACTCAAAATGCGGCTGTAAGAAACTTTATTCCTTAGAAGATACAGGTTTTAATGCCGTCGATATTTCAACTCTCAAATTTGAAAACGGCTTAATCCCGGCAATCGTTCAAGATGCCGAAACAAAAGAGGTTTTGATGTTCGCTTACATGAACGAAGAATCTTTGAAGCTGACACTTGAAACAAAAATCGCGCATTATTGGAGCCGCAGCCGCCAATCTCTTTGGAAAAAAGGTGAAACATCAGGACATTTCCAAAATGTTAAAGAAATTCGTTTTGACTGCGACGCAGACTGTCTTTTGCTTTTTATTGAACAAACCGGCGGCGCCTGTCATAATGGTTATAAATCCTGTTTCTATCGAACCGTTGACGGAAAAGTTGTCGGCGAGAAGGTTTTTGATGAGAATGATGTTTACTAAACAGTATTAATACAATATAATGCAGTAAAATACAGTAATTCTCTCCTCTTCAGTGATATTCTTCAGTGATATATATGATTTCTAAAAAGCAGCTCATTTTAGTTTTTGTCATCCTTTTGGCAGTTATTGGTCTTGCCGGTTCGGGATGTCTTAAGAACGGAGATGATTTATCAAACGGAACAGATATTGGAACAAACAACAATTCTTCAAATGTTACTCAGCCGAAGGCTACCCTTGGTTTTTCCGCTCAATTCGGCACACAATCAATAATACTTTGGGATACTTATCCCGAAAACGCAAACCCCCGTTTTTACATGTATGTTCCGGCAAAAGAAGTCGAAGGAAATGATTTGGTTTTGACTTTTAATAAAACGGTAGATGTCTCAGAAACATATGATGGAAAGATTATTTCCGCACGCCCTGTTGTTTCTGATAATGTTGTTACGGTTTCCATTGCTGACAATTCAGCAGCTTCTTTTCAGCCAGGCAACGCTGATCCGACAACACCGAGTTTAACCGTTACTGTTGCTGATGACAATAAATCCTATGACATTTTCATCCTGGCTGCTGCTGCTATTGACATGGATATCGGTTCTAACGGATATTTGAAGTTGACAGATAATGAAGGAACTTATGATGTCAAAATGAAAGATTTTGTTGCAGTTTATATTGATGAAAATGTCACTTTTGAGCCTGTTCCTGATAACGGATATGCTGTTTCTTCATTTGTTATTACAACAGGCGGAAATGAAGTGTATAATAATTCTTCATCGCAGTCTTACACATTTAAACCGGAAAGCGTTACTTATACTGTAAAGGTTACATTTGAATTGATTGAATCAAAATGACGGGTGAATATTTCTCTTCTTTTATTTTTTTTAACAAATCTTTGATATTTTTTGATTTTGCTTTCAATCTTTTTTTGGCAAATTCTGCTTTATTTTTGTATAGTTCTCATAATCATTTATTCTTTTTTCATCATTGGATGCGATTTTCGGTAGATAATGTTAATCATTCTTAATTATATTTGTCTCTGTTAATTCTATTGATCCTATATATTCATTTTATAATATTGTTTTCAATCCTCTAATCTTTTTTATATTGTTCCGCCACCACATGATTTATATATCTCGTTTCCCCATTTTACTTTTAGTTACGTTATTTTGATTAGTTGATACTTTTAATGTGTCAACTTGACGTTCGTTATTTTGATGGTTATGACTGGGGAAATTGAAAAATACGGGGTTAATGTTCTTTTCAATTTTTCTGTGAATCTTTAAAATAAGGATGAAACGTACAATTTGTCATTGTTTTTCATTATGTACGGAAAACAAAACTAATGTTCGAAAATCCATATTGAGGGGTTTTATGAAATTCACAAGAAATCAAATCATTTTGATTGCCGTAGTTGCCGTTCTTTTAGTCGGCTGTGCTGCGGCATCTTATGCAGCCCATGAAGGCTACAATGTACCGATTTTTAAAAATATTTTTGGGCCGTCTGAGCCGGCAAAAGATTCAGGCGGTTTCAGTGCGGATCTGGACCCCATTGATGATGATATTACGGTAAGTGAACCCGGGGAAACAGAATCTGTTGGTTCAACTACAAGCATCTCTCGCTCCGGCGGAGGCGGTAAACCGTACTATAATTATTATTATGATACAAAAACAAGTGGTGGAGCCGGTGCGGATGCTCCTTCAAAGGTTAATGGTTACGCCCGTAGCGGCAGTACAGTGCCCAAACCCGATGCTCCGTCAATTCCGGGGAAAGCTGTTGATTTCCAAGGATGGTATGCGTTCGATTCAACCCTTTCTCAAGATCAGCTTCAAAGCCTTGATCTTAGTACAATGACTCCCTGGGATTTTGACAAAGATACCCTCTCTCGTTCTACTTATCTTTATGCAATCTTTACAGTTGACGTGACTTATGATATTGCAACGAGCGGCGGAGTTAATGCAGATGCAGGTGCAATGGTTTTATCTGAACAATTAATCTTATTCAACGGCAATGCTTTACCCTCTCAGCCTGTTGGCGCAGATCCTGTAATTACAGGTAAAAATGTTGCTTTCAAAGGATGGCATACTGCAGCCGATGGTGCAACTGCTTGGGCTTTCGGTACAGATGCTGT
>JAJDHP010000069.1 GCA_030266245.1 Methanimicrococcus sp. OttesenSCG-928-J09 | reverse complement strand
AGTGAAACAAAGAGAAACGAGGAATCGGAAATTTAAGGATTTTACCCATTATTTTATAGAAAGTAACTTACTATTGCTGTTATTGAGACCATTGCTGTTGCCACTGCTGTTGCCACCGTTGTTGTCAGCGTTGTTGTCAGCGTTGTTGTCAATAGATTGCGTTTTTTCATTTCATTTGTTATTATATGTACCTACCAATGCAAAACTAATTGGCACAGCTACCTTACTGCTGCCGTTTCAGTTTGCTACCTTACTGCTGCCGTTTCAGTTTGCTACCTTACTGCTGCCGTTTCAGTTTGCTACCTTACTGCTGCCGTTTCAGTTTGCTACCTTACCGATACCGTTTCAGTTTGCTACCTTACTGCTGCCGTTTCAGTTTGCTACCTTACTGCTGCCGTTTCAGTTTGCTACCTTACTGCTGCCGTTTCAGTTTGCTACCTTACTGCTGCCGTTTCAGTTTGCTACCTTACTGCTGCCGTTTCAGTTTGCTACCTTACAGATACCGTTTCAGTTTGCTACCTTACTGTTACCGTTTCAGTTTGCTGCCTTACTGTTGCCAAGCCTGTTCTCGCGCGCGAACCGCTCCATTTTTTCAAAAATAATAAAAAAGCACCCAACGGTTTTCAAAAAAATAAAAAGATTATTGCTCTTTCACCCATTCAATAAACTTATCGAGCGCCCTTCTTCTGTGAGAAATTGTATTCTTAAATTCGATTCCGAGTTCGCCGAACGTTTTGCCGTTGTAATCAAAAATAGGATCAAAACCAAAACCGACGTCACCGCGCTCTTCGAACGCAATCTTGCCGTCAACGGTTCCGGCAAACGTGAGCGGTTCCTTTCCCGGCTCACAGAAGGCGATAACGGTTTTGAAATACGCGTCGCGGTTTGTCTCATTTTCCATCAGCTTCAAAACGCGAGGGTTGCCGAGATGATCTTCAACAAATCTGGAATAAGGGCCGGGGAAGCCGTTAAGGGCTTTAATGAAAATGCCGGAATCATCAACCAAAACCGGAATTTGTAAATCATCAGCGGCGGCTCTCGCGGAAGCGGCGGCAATCGGCTCTAAATCATCCGCCTGAATTTCAGGATAATCGCCTTTGTTTTGAATGGCTTCAATCCCGACCGATGCCAGAATTTCTTTAATTTCTGCAAATTTGCCGGCATTGCCGGTTACAAAAACGATTTTTTCATAAGCTGGCTTTGAATTTTGAATTGATGTCATTTTTCCCTCTGTTGATTTTGTTTTATTTTATTTCCCTTCAATATATCTGCCGCGCATTTTGATTTCATCAGCGCGCTTTAAAATTTCATCGGCATCTTTGTATGATTTCCGGTAGCCGCTTGCAAATAATTCTTTCAGACGGCTCGGATTTTTATGAGAACTGTCAAAAGTTTGGAACAAAACGTGAATGTCAACGCCTTTCGATTCGACGCTGTTTTCCGAAAACGAAAGACCGAAATCAATCATGTATAATTTTGATTCGGCGGATGCATAGATCATATTTGAAGTTGTCAAATCGCCGTGAATAATATTGTTCGCATGAAGTTTTCCGATGACGGTGCCGGCGGTTTCGGCTAATTTTTCATCGGCGTCAATTACGAATTTCAAAGGAACGCCTTGGATGTATTCCATTTTAACGGCATATTCGTCAACACCGTAAATAATCGGTGTTAAAACACCGCAGCGGCGCGCTTCCGTCAGCATTCTGACTTCCGTTCGCGTTCTTTCTTTCCGCAGCTTAGAATCAATCTGAGGCAAGCGATAATTCTTTTGAACACGTTCTTTAACAACCATTTCTTCGGCTTCATCCTGCTCGCGGTTGAATTCTTTCTCAAATCCGTATGATTTTGTTTCGGTATGAACGATGGCTTCCGCGCCGTTCTGCATCTTTTTAATTTCTTCGGCGCGGTTGATGTTTTTGGGCGGCTTCCAAGTGACCGATACTTCGTCCGGTCGGAATCCCGCGTCAACAAACGATTCTTCAACGGTGAGCGTGTCGCCCGCTTTAAACATCAAAAGTCCGGTATAAGCAATCATAGCGCCGTTGTCGCCCATAAATTTCTTCTCGGGAACGAAGAATTTCGCGCCGCGGTCGGCACACATTTTTTCCAGCATTTCTCGGAGCCGGCTGTTCGCGCCGACGCCGCCTGCCAGCAGCACTTCATTTTTGCCGGTGTGGGCAAGCGCGCGCTCCGTCACTTCAACCGCCATCGCAAAGGCGGTTTCCTGATATGAATAACAAATGTTTGCCAAAAAAGTTTCGTCAATTCCATCAATTCCTTCAATTTCGCCGTTTTTGTCCCGATTTTGACTTTTATTTTCCTTTAAAACACGGCTTGCTGCCGTTGATAATCCTGAAAAGAAAAAGTCCATTCCTTTGACAGTGTAAGGCAAATCAATGTATTCTGTCGCTTCTTTCGCGTACTTTTCAACAAGCGGACCGCCGGGGTGCGGGAGTCCTGCGGATCTTGCGAATTTGTCAAGCGAATTGCCGAGACCGATATCAAGCGTTTCACCGAAAACGCGGTACGCGCCTTTTCCGAAATCCGTTCCGGACTCGGATTCTTCGTACGCTAAAACTTGGGAATTCGCGCCGCTCACGTAAAGCGTAATCGGGTCGGCTGCTTCTGTCTTCCAAAGACCGACTTCAATATGCGCGACGCAATGATTCACGCCGACCAGCGGTTTTTCAAGCATCAAAGAAACCATGCGCGCCGCGGTTCCGACGATTCTAAGACAAGGTCCGAGTCCCGGTCCTTTTGAAAAGGCGACGGCGTCGATATCGGTTTTGGAATATCCTTTTTCTTCAAAGAGGCGGAACAATTCGTCAATTACTTCTCCGACATGCGCGGCGTGGTGCTGCGCGGCTTCGCGCGGGTGGATGCCGCCGGCTGCGGGCTTATAAGTGTGCGTGACGTCAGCGATGACCTCTTCTTCATTGACGATTGCTGCGCTTAAATTCCAAGCGGTTCCTTCGATGCCGAGAATGATTGTCAAAAATTTACCTCGCGGTTGAAATTAAAAATAAAAGAATCGAATTTGAGAATAGAAAGAGACTTTTAAATTAAATCTTTTCTCAAAAAAGTCATAAAAAAGAAAGAAAAAGAAAGAAAAAAGAAAGAAAAAAAGAAATGAAGCTCAAAAGAACTTCATTCATTTATTTTTCCCATAGATGTAAATGCCGACAAGTCCCGCGACAACAGCCAAACCACCGCCTGCGATTATCCAAGCACTTCTTGACGCAGATGTTTTTTCGCTATATCCTTGGTTTTGATCTGTTTGACCATTCGAATCGGTTTGACCATTCGAATCGGTTTTACCATTTGAATCGGTTTTACCATTTGAATCGGTTTTACCATTTGAATCGGTTTGATCGATTTGAGGCGGTGTTTTATTTGTCTCATTTGAAGCATTCGTCACGTTCGTTTCATTTGAAACTGCGGCGGAACCATATCCGCCCCCACTGCCGGGGGTTGTCGGGGTTTTCGTCGGGTCAAGCGATATACTAAACGTTTCACCGGTAAAAATGGATGGGTATTGACCTGGCTGCGGCTGGTTAACATCAAATGACTCGTTAACCGACTGATATCCCGTTAATGAAAAATTAAACTCAGTCTTTATTTTCGACGGAAGCCAAAGCGTTGCTCTTCCTGCTTTATAATATGTATCACCCTCACTTTTAAATAAGGGATCAATCGCCTTCACTCTCTCAGTCGCATCTTCTCTTGTCGTTGCAAAATAGTTATTACTTTCAATCAAAACACCGGGAAGAGGTTTTCCATCAGAATTATCACTTACGTTAAATGTAATCGGGTTAACAGGATCACCGTTCGAATTTTTGAAATCAGCCATTGCTGTTTTCCGATGATCCCTAATAAAAACGTTGCCGCTTTCGATGGTAACATTCGCTTTGTTATCTTCACCGGCACCATTATCTCCATTTGCTCCCGGTTGACCTCTGCCGATTCCGCCGGAAAAAACAATAACATCTGTCTTAATTCCGGAAATTTCAATGGACGAAACAAGACCGCCGGGTGTGTTCTTATTGCCGCCGCCGCTTCCAATCCCGCTGCCTCCACCATTGGAAGTGCTGTTGCCGCCGCCTGCAGTCACCATTGCGTTTTCAATTATAATCTTGCCGCAGTTTGAACCATCTCCACAGCTTCCAATACCCGCACCGGCACCACTGATTTCGCCGTTATTGGTTTCACCACTGTTGCCGCCTTTTGCAACCAAACTTCCTGCTGCCGGGTCATCGT
>JAJDHP010000068.1 GCA_030266245.1 Methanimicrococcus sp. OttesenSCG-928-J09 | reverse complement strand
ATCAATTTCATCCGGGGTTTTGAATAAAAAAACTTCTGCGTTCGGCATATTTTCAATACAAATCCTGACGCCGGTTTCTTCTTTGATTTTTTGAAGGTCGGCAAGAGATTTTTCAAATATTTTGGAAGCGGGCGCCAGCATTTCTTTGTTTGCGGTATAACCGGGATGAACAACCATGATGTCGATATTATTGTTCATGCAAAATATGGCGCTGTCTTTCATTATTTCAACGCCGGTTTTTCTGACTTTTTCCCTCGGTGACGCTAAATTGATGTCCATCGTCGGCGCGTGAAGGGAATACGACAGCGAAAAAGAAGGCAGAATGCCGCCGTTTTTGGTATGAATGATATCGTGAGTGCCTTCCGTAAAAATTTCGGCGTGCGCGGCAGATTTCTCTATTTCAGAGAGAGCTGTCGCCAGGTCTTTATTTGAATAGGCAAGTGTTGAAATTCCAATCATATGTATGAATTTGAAAAAGCAAATAAATAGATATCTTTGAAATAAAATGAATTTAAAGAATGAAAGTAGACAGCTTCATCAAATATTCATTTTTTTATTAAAATATCTTGGATTATTTATATATAAATAAAAACCGAGTGAAATAATAGTTTCCACTGCATTTTGGCTTATACTGCATATTTGACTTATAATTGTCATTTGCAACGCTTTCCGAACGTATTTGTTTTATACTACATTTGATATAAAAATAAGCACAGACAAATTAATATACCAATGAAGTACCAAACAATATTAAAGAAGTACCAAACAGGCTAAATAAATATGTCAGGCATGTACTAAAAAAATATGTCAAGCATGTACTAAATAAATATCAGAGAAGCAAATACTCAATATCAAGAAATGCCAATAAATATTCAATCCGTCAAAGGCAAATCCAAAAAATGGTATCAAATATGACTTCAAATCCGTTGTCTTCCGCAGACGAAAAACAAAAAAAGGCTTTTTCCGAAATCTCCACTTTTGAAGATATTATCACATCTTCCGACCCCGATCTTTATATTGATCGGGATTTCAGCTGGCTTTATTTCAATAACCGCGTCATGGAAGAAGCTTTGGACATGAGCAACCCGCTTCTTGAGCGTGTCCGCTTCCTTTCTATTTTCGCAAGCAATCTCGACGAATACTACATGGTGCGCATTCCGACCGTTCATAAAAGCGTTCTGGAAGAAAGCATGAACTTTGATGCTGAAAATCATACTTATTCGGAAATGCAGAAAATTTACGCCGAACTTCCGATCATGCTCGGGAATATGGAAAGCTGCTGGGAAGACATTTTGATACCGGCATTAAAAGCGCAGAACATTCACATTTTGGAATATTCGGAATTGGAAGACTTTCAAACCGAGTATTTGAACAAATATTTCAAGAAAAACATTTTCCCGCTTCTGACGCCGCTGGCATATGATTCAAGCCATCCGTTCCCGTATATTGCAAATCAGAGCGTGAATCTGGCTGTCATTATTTCCGATACCGCTTACGGCCGTCTTTTCGTCCGAATTAAAATTCCGTCCGGCGTCAAGCGTTTGATTCCGGTTCCGTCTAAAGAAGATTTGAAATCCGGAAAAACGGAAGACAATATGGCGGCGGGCAAGTCCGGCAACTTCAATTTCGTTTGGGTTGATGACGTTATCATCGCCAATCTGGATTTGGTTTTTCCGGGACAAACGATTCTGGAAGCGCACGCTTTCAGGATTACGCGCGACGGCGATTTGGGTCTTGATGACGACGGTGACTTCAATTTGATGAAATCAATTGAAAAGAAATCCGGCGCCAAATATTTCGGCAGCCCGCTTCGTATGGAGATTAATGACGGCATGTCTGATTACGTTCTTAAAATTCTGATGGAAAACCTGAAGCTGCGCTCTTCTCAAGTAGAAGCTTTGGCGTCTCCTGTCGGTTTGGTTTCCATTTCCGAGCTTTGCGACATCAATCGTCCGGATTTGAAATATGAACCGTTTACGCCCAAGAAAAAAGAATATTTAATCACGAAGAAGGCAAGCATTTTCTCCAAAATCAAAAAGAAAGATGTTTTAGTTTACCGCCCGTACGACAGTTTCGAAAGCGTTATTGATTTTGTTCAGGCCGCGTCTGTTGACCCTGATGTCATCGCTATCAAAATCACGCTTTACCGCGTTGATAAGAAATCCAGAATTATTCAGTATCTTAAAGATGCCGCTGACAATGGAAAACAGGTTGTTGTATTAATCGAACTCAAAGCCCGCTTTGATGAAGAAAACAATGTCGCCAAAGCCAAAGAGCTTGAACACGCCAACATCCATGTCGTTTACGGCGTTCCGAATCTGAAAACACACGCTAAAATCTGTATGGTGCTGCGGCGTGAAGAAGATGAGCTTGTGCCTTACGTTCATATGAGCACCGGTAACTACAATGCCGCAACCGCTCGAATTTATACTGACTTCGAATATTTCACGGCAGATCCTGAAATTGGTCAGGACGCTGTTGATTTATTTAACGCGCTGACCGGATATTCCCGCAAAACCAATTACCAAAAGCTTTTGGTTGCACCGAGTATGATGAGAGGCGAGTTGATTTCAAAAATACGCAGAGAAGTTGAAAATCAAAAGCAGCACGGAAACGGACATATTGTGTTTAAGCTGAACTCGCTTGTCGACCCCGAGTGCATTTTTGAACTCTACCGCGCGTCTGCCGCAGGTGTCAAAGTCGAGCTTCAGGTCCGCGGCATCAGCTGCCTCCGCCCTCAAATTCCGGGTTACAGCGACAACATTCAGATCACGTCCATCGTTGGCCGTTTCTTAGAACATCCGCGCGTTTATTATTTCTTCAACAACGGTGAAGAAGAAATGTATCTCGGAAGCGCTGATTTAATGCAGCGCAATCTGGATCGGCGCATTGAAATTCTCTTCCCCGTCAACGAAGATTATTTGAGAAAAATCAAAGCGTTCGGCGGGAAACCATTGGGTGAATAAAGGTAGGCTGAACAAATTAAATCGAAAAAAAACAAAATAAAGCAAAAAAAGCGAAAATGCGAAAATGCGAAAATTTGCCATCCGTTTCAGTCTGCCGTTCTGACAGAACTGCAATACCTTTCGAAAACATGACATACGGTAAAAACACAAAACCATACAAACAACACACATCAAACATGTTTTCATAATATCCGGTTGAATTCGTTTTTTAAAATGTTTTCCGGGCATTCTTACGCTGTTTATTTGAGCCGTTTTCAGATTCTGCGTTTCCAGCCGGATTAAACAATGATTAGATATTGCATTTGATATCGTAATTTGATATCGCATTTGATATTGTGATCTGATGTTATGCTTCGATATTTTAATTCGATATCGTAATTCGATATCGTAATTTGATATTGTAATTCTATATCGTAATCATTTGAATGCCGGCGTTTTAATGTGGCCGCATTATTATTTTCATGTTTTTGTGCTGCCCTGTCTAAATTTCGAATTTGAATATTTGTGTGCGCTTAGAATGTTATTGAATTATTTTCTTCTTCAAAAAACGAGGTGAATACTTATGAAATCTCTTCACCGTCTTTGGATCTTCTTCAAAAAACAGCCGCGGGAATTAAAACTGGCCATCATCGAATGCACGATTATTTGTATTTTGGCATTTGCAGCACCGCTCATTTATTTAATTCCGAAGATTCTCGATTATGACACATTAACAGCGGCAGGTACTCCCTTCTCGACTATTCTCTTTATGTTTGCCGGAATGATTCTGCCGTTCCTGCTGATCATTTTAATCGGTACTGTTCTTTATTTGAACATGAAAAACATTTTTAATTATCCTTGGGAATCGCTTTTCCACGGCATCATTTTTTCAATATTCAGCATGTACACATTTTTGCTGTATACCGGTATCATTTCTACAGCAAATCCGCTTGTCGTCCGCCCGGACAATGCACATATTTACTGGCTGCCGATTATATTTTTCTTCCCGCTCGTCCATAATTCAATTCTTGTATTTCGGGAAGCTTACACGCGGCAAAAAAGCAGTAACTTTCAAATCAAGTTTACAATTACATCATTAATCGGCGTCACACTCGTGATTTTGGCAACATTTGTTTCATTACTCGAAGATGCTGCTTTCGTCAGAGAATACGATCTGACCTTCATGTTAATGCTTCCGGCATCGGTTATTATAATTGTTATGTATAAACTGCTGTTTAGAAAGCAAATCACAACGCGCAGCATTGCATATTTTCCGCTTGCGCTTTTCCTGACCTATCTGATCAGTTTCAATATCGCGCCCGGATTTCCCAACATGCTGACCCGCTCCTTTACGCTGACAGAATACGTTTCATACATGGCAGTCGGCTGTGTTGTTTCTGTTCTGCTGATGCTTGCCGTTTGGGCGCTCAATGTCACTGTTTCACGGTTATTGACAAAAGTCAT
>JAJDHP010000067.1 GCA_030266245.1 Methanimicrococcus sp. OttesenSCG-928-J09 | reverse complement strand
TATTTTTCAATTCTCTCAATTTGTGTTTACCAAGAACAGCGTTCCAAACGAGCAAAGCAATCACACAAGTTAAAGCGTTTAACGCTGTAATCAAAACGGCAACGATAACCAAAGACATGGAATCGCCGTGAGATGCTGCAATTGCAGCGGACATATCGTCAAACGGATTTAAAACCCAAATTGCTGTACCGGGGAGGTACCAGATACCCCAAAAGACGGCACAGAAAAGTGCCCACATGTAACCGTATTTAAATTTACGGCTTCTTTCTTTTGCTCTTATTTCGTCTAAAGAGACCACATTTTCAACCATAGATATTTCTCCTGAAATATTTGCGCCCACACACACTTTTAGCGACAACTCCCACACGGAGCTTATGGTCACCTTTTCCGTTTTTTCGTTATTTGTTTCGGATAAGCCGAATAATTGAATTGAAAGGAACAATGCAAACGAATGATTTTCGGTTTGGAATGCAATAAAATTCCCTTCTGATCATAATAACAGGAAAAATCAAAATTGCCGAAATGGCAGAGTATTGAAAAACTGCTGCCTTGAAGACTACTGTCTTGAAGACCGCTGCCCTGCAATACTGCTGCCAAAAGCAAATCGATTTATCCTAAAAATATGCCTCAGCTTATGCTGCTGCTTTATTCTTCTGTTCTTTCTGTGCCCACCACCAGAGCGGCGCGAAAACACCAAGAACAACGAAACCGAGAAGTGTCGGTCCCCAGCCGGCGTCTGTTGCATTCAAGTAGATAATACCCACCAAGTACAAGGTGAGGTTAAGAACTGCGAATGCTAACGCAACGTATTTCCAGCCCTTGGGTGCCTTGAACGGGCGTTCCAAGTCCTTGAATTTCGGATCTGTGGCTGCTTTGTAGTATGCAAGTAAACTGATACCGTTGGCAAACACATAGCCCATTGCGGATGCTGACAAAATGGCAGCCGGACCGCTGGATGCTTCCATGAAGGAGAAGATCAGAATCAAGAGGACGTTGAAAATCGCAATGATGTACATGGCTCTCATCGGTGTGCCCTTTGAGTTCACTTTAGACAGGTAGGACGGCAAGTTTCCTTCAACAGCCATGGAGTGCATAGATCTTGCAGAACCGTTGAAAGCGGTCTGGATGATCAAAACCATTGCTGCAATGAGCATAACGATAGCGATTAATGCGCCCCATTCGCCGAAGACCATTGTTGCCATCGGGAGAAGCGGGGAAACACGCTGTTCGATAATGCCGTCAACGCCAAGTGTTCCGGTAACGGATGCCTGGACAAAAACGAAGGAGAACAAACAGATTAAACCGCAGATAAAGAGGGCTTTCGGAACGTCGGACTTAGGTGTCTTATATTCCGGACCATAGATAGCTGCTGTTTCCCAGGCACAGGCACTCCACTGAGCGGTTGCCATGATACCGAGAAGGATTAAAACGTTTGAAAGTCCCCAGTTCCAGTCTGTCGGGAACCAGCTTCCTGTGATATTTTCCATGTGGAAGTTGCCTGTAAAGAACGGTGCAACTGTAATCACGAGAAGCGGAATTAATGAAAAGACGGCTAAAATGTAACCGACTGTCGCACCGCTTGAAACGCCTCTGGAGTTAATCAAGATAAGTGCAGCGAAAATAATAATTCCGGCTCCGATGGAGAGAAGAACGGGTGAGATGTCCGCGAATGCAGGAATAATTGAAGGCATAATACCGCTGAGATAGTCGCCGATCAAAATAGAGTAAATCGCAAGCACGGGATTCCATGCAAACCAATAACTCCAAGCGGAGAATCCACCGATAAATTTACCTGTTTGTGTTCCTGCGCCGAACACTGTCTGTGCGAAACCGGGCAAACCGGATGCATTGGCAAATGTTGTTGCCATTTCACCGTAAGCCAAGTTTTGGATAAAGCCCTGCAATACTGAAAGACCCCATGCCACAATGGCAAAGGCCCATAAGTAAACGGCAAATGTACCGATTGACGGTAAAATCAATAAAGGTACACCGAGCGCAATTGCAAGACCCTGTTTCCAGTCAATTGATCTTTGTAATGAAGTATTGTCACTGTCCACAAAACCACCTTTCTGGTTCTAATAATTACAACAATATCTGACAAACACTCGAAAATGAAAAATAAAACCTAAATCTCTGTTCAAAATTTTTGATTCGATGATTCGGTTTTAAAAAATTTTACAAGGACGAGAACGAGTTGAATCAACATCAGAAAAGGGAATTAACGAATATCAAACATCACCAATTTCCTAAAGCTTACGCTCATCCAACCATTTTTGCTTGTCTTTAAACCTCCGTATATTTTGAACGCGTGTTTTACGCACCGCGGACAAAATGGAAACGCGAATCTAAAAAATAAAGTTCAAGAGAATGAATCTCCCGAAAATACCCCCATATCCCCCTGATAAATCACCGTCTGACGGTAAAAATCACGGGCCTTATTTTTTGAATTTCCGGCATGACAATAAAATTGCCCCCGAGAAATTGTTCGCGCCCTATAAATAGTCAAAATCGTATATAGCATAACCGTTTAACACTTTCAAGAGAGAAGAGATAAATGGCACATTGTGTGAGAAAACTTTCATCATTGAAAATTACAATAGATATAGAAAAATAGAAAAGCAATACAAAATCCGATTAAACCGGATAAAAAATGAATTTTTACGAACAAAAATGGCACCTGTTGAAACATATGTCATTTTTTTGTTTTGTTTATTTTTGAATCGGTTTTTTTTGATTCTTTGCAAATAAAATTTTGACGCAATTTTTTTACAAAAATTCCAACACTTTTTCTTCTGTTTTCTTTGAGTTTTCATCTCATTTTTGGGCTTTTTCCCCCCATTTTTGGAGATAAATCATTGAAAATGAACAAAATGGTTCAATTTTTGTAAAATAATTTCGCCGTGTTTTTTTTCGAAATTTTTTTTATTTATTGCATTGCATACAACACCTTGTTAATAAAGCTTTAGCTTTATATAGTTAGAACCACTTTTAAATCGAAGAATCAAAATTTTACGCCGTATGAATTTATTTCGGAATTTTTTCGGGAGAAATCAAAAGATATCGGAGTGAAGGGCGGCAAAATTCGGGGTTTCTTTTAAAAAACAAAAACAGGTAAATCAAACATATTAGTGATATTTATTGCTGACAATATTTCAAATATGACAATTTACATTATATTACATAATAAATAATCATGAGATACCTAAATTCATGAAATACCGAAGAAGTGTGTTTGTGTATTTTGATTCAATAATTGTATCATTTCGGGATGGCGGTAGTATTGAACAAATCAACAGTAGCATTAACTTTGAGCGACATCGTTTGCTTGTCTGAAAAAAGACGGACAATTCTTTTGCTCCTCGGCAAAACCGGACACAGCATTGACGAGCTCACTGAAAAAATGAATATGACGGCGCATTCTTTGGCGCCCCAGCTTAAAACGCTGAGAGACGAAGAGATTGTCGTTTTAAAGGACGGGATGTATGAGTTAACAAACATCGGCCAGGTCCTTGTAAAAAATATGTATCCTCTTTTTGAAACAATTGATGTTCTTGAAAAGGATCACCGCTTCTGGTTCAGTCGAAATTTATCAGTCATTCCCGCCGATTTGATGGAACGTATCAGAGATATCGGCAGCTACAAACTTTTGGAATACGACATCAGCGAATATATGTATGATGTGCCGGCAGAGTTCAGCGACAATTTCAAGAAATCAAAACATGCAATGTGCATGTTATCTGTTTATCATCCGATTTACACGGAAATGTAGTTTGAAATGGCCGAATCCGGCAAAGATATGACGGTTATTGTGACGCCGAAAGTCTATGACAGGCTTGTTGAGGATCACGAAAAGCGGCTCAACGAAATCATTCAAAGAGAAAACGTCACGTTCATGAAATTAAACGATAAAGGCGATGCCATCGGCCCTTCCATGACAATTACGGACGTTTTCACCTACATTTATTTCTTCAACACCGACGGCGTTTATGACAATAAAATCATTGTCGGCTTAGAAGATGCCTCCCGATCCTGGGCCAAAGAACTTTACAAATACTACAAAAAACAGTCTACAGTAATTGAATCATAATGAAACGGCAATGCTGTTTCACTTTTTTTCTTTTTTATAAAACCTATGGGCATTTTTTCAATGATTGATTTGAAAAAATGAAGATTTTGATTACATTTGTAAAAAATGACGCAGTTCGCGCGCGGCGGCAGCTGTTCTGTCAGGCAACTGTATGGCAGCGGCGGAAGCCGCAAAAATCGCGAAGCGATTTTTAAATGCAAACTGACTCCAATCGGTAACAAACACCTGATCCAAACCTGCAATAAAAACAGATATTGATTTTGTTGAGCTTATTAAAAATGATGCAGTTCGCGCGGCGCAGCTGTTCTGTCAGGCAACTGTATGGCAGCG
>JAJDHP010000066.1 GCA_030266245.1 Methanimicrococcus sp. OttesenSCG-928-J09 | reverse complement strand
ATTTTATAAACGCCTTGTTAATTGTATAATAGAGTTAAAAACTTCATCGCGATTTAAGTTATATATGAAATTCATCCATAGTAAAGAGTGGATTACACACTGTAATCCTCAGAAAACAGATTGAAATGGGGATTTTAATCTGTAAAAGTTTTGTGTCATTTTGTATGAATCTGTATAATGGGATAGTGAAATACTATACTCTGTTATAGCCGGAGTTTATGCAAAATGAATGTACGATTTTATGTACATTATTTGTACGGAGGTAAAAATATGTCAGATATATTTAAGGAATTAGCAGACGCCGTTATGACTCAAAACATCAACGGCACCGTTGAGAAAACAAAAGAAGCTCTTGCAAACGGAACACCCGCACTTGACATCATTCAGAAAGGCCTTTCCGAAGGTATGAAAGTTGTCGGCGAAAGATTCGAATCCGGAGAACTTTTCTTACCGCAGATCATGATGTCCGCAAAAGCAATGAGCGGCGCAATGGAAATCCTTGAACCTGAACTCGCAAAAGGAGACGGTTCCGAAAGCGCAGGATTCTGTCTTTCATTCGTTCAGGCCGGCGACATCCACGACATCGGCAACAGATTGGTTTCCACAATGCTCGGTGCAAACGGCTTTACAGTCAAAGTCCTCGGTGTTGACGTTGAAAACGAAGTTGTCGTTGACGAAGTTAAGAAAGCAGGCGCAGACAAAGTTCTTCTTGTCGGTTCCGCACTCATGACAACCTCAATGCTCGGTCAGAAAGACTTAATGGTCATGATCGAAGAAGAAGGCGTCCGCGCAAAAGTTAAATGTATGTTTGGCGGTGCACCCGTTTCCCAATCCTGGATTGACGAAATCGGCGCAGACGGTACAGCCGAAAACGCAGCAGACGCTGTTGTTGTTGCAAAGAAAATTATGGCCTGAGGTGACATAAGATGGCATACAAGAGATCAATTGATGCATACGAATTCTACAACCGCGCAAAAACCGGTGAAAAATGCACTCAAGATGACTGGGATTTAATGCATATCCCGATGAAAGCAATGGAGTTAAAACAAAAATACGGTCTTGACTTCAAGGGCGAATTTGTTCCGACCGACTCCGACATGATCGAGAAACTCTTCAAAGCAGGTTTCGACATGCTTCTTGAAGCAGGTATCTTCGTTACAGACACCAACAGAATCGTCAAATACACAGAAGACGAAATCTGGGATGCAATCCGCAACCCCATGCCCGAATTCCAACTCGGTACCGGCAGAGACGCCGTTACAATGAGAAGAAGAACAATCGGCGACAAGAGAGGACCCTTGATTCAGGGCGGTCCGACCGGATCACCTGTTTCCGAAGACGTTTTCTACGAAGTTCACATGTCCTATGCACTTGAGAAGGAAGTCGACACCATCGTTAACGGTGTTATGATGACTGTCCGCGGCTACCCGCCGGTTCCGAAGACACCCTTCGAAATCCTCGCAGCAAAGACAGAAACAAGACTTATCAAACAGGCAGCTGCAATCGCAGGTCGCCCGGGAATGGCCGTTTAGGGCCCCGAAACCTCACTCTCCGCACAGGGTAACATCAGTGCAGACTGTGCAGGCGGTATGATTCCCTCCGACAGCCACGAAGTTTCACAGCTCAACGAATTAAAGATTGACCTTGATGCAATTTCCGTTATCGCTCACTACCACGGCAACAGCGACATCCTCATGGACGAACAGATGCCGATCTACGGCGGTTACGCAGGCGGTCTCGAAGAGACAGCAATCATTGACGTCGCATCATCCATCAACGCATTCGTCATGTCCGGTGCAAGCTGGCACCTTGACGGTCCGGTCCACATCAGATGGGGTTCCACCAACACCAGAGAAACCCTCGCTGTTGCAGGATGGGCAAGTGCAGCAATCACCAACCACACCGAATTCATGCAGGGTAACCAGTACTACCCGTGCGCAGGTCCGTGTACAGAAATGTGCTTCCTCGAACTCGCCGCACAGGCAATCACTGACTCCGCATCAGGCAGAGAAATCCTCTCCGGTGTTGCAGCTGCAAAAGGTGTTATTACCGACAAAACAACAGGTATGGAAGCCCGCATGATGGGAGAAGTCGCCAGATCCGCAGCAGGTGTCGAGATCTCTGAAATCAACAAGATTTTGGACAAACTCGTTGCAAGCTACGAAGGAAACTACGGCAACGCTCCTGCAGGTAAGACCTTCCAGGAATGTTACGATATTAAGACCGTTACACCCACCGACGAACACGTGAAAGTCTACGAAGGCGCAAGAAAGAAACTTGAAGGTTTCGGTCTCGTCTTTAAATGATTTCGCTGTTGCTTATTTCTTAAAAAATAAGCTTTCGGCAATGATTGTTAAGCGGAAGATATGTCCAAGTTATATCTGAAGTTATATCGGAAGCTTGCAGCTGATTTGCCGTAGGTGAAATATCCTGACATAACAATTAATAAAAACCGGGTTTGCCTCTTTTGAGGCACCCGGTTTAAACTTTAAAGATTTAATCTCAAGATCTTAAACAGATAATCAGCAGATAATCAAGGTTTAAACTCAGGTTTTATCTTTAGTGTGTCGGGTATTTTTGGTATTGTGGTCATAAAATTGTTTGTCGGAATGTTTGAGTTTTTTCGTTTCAAGCATTTATCGTGGTTTGTAATGCTTTTGCCGAATTGTGTTTTGTCGGCAGGCGTAAAACAGTCATCAAATATTTCCGGTAAACGGTATTTAGACAGAACAGAAAATCGATTCTTAAAATCGGGGGTTTATTGTCAAATACAATTGACGGTTGTGTGTGTCAATTATTTTGAATATATGGGATGTGTGTGGTTTAGCTATCAGAAGTCTTGCACTTTTATCGAATCAATTTATGGGATATTTGAAAAAATGTGCGCATCATGTAATTCGGCAGTCGTCTCTACTGCTGGCGGTTTGCATTTGTACGCATTACTATTAACCGTCTCCGTGATTTCGTGTTGCAATTTTATATTTTGATAGTCGACTGTTTTCTTTTAGTCCCTGTTTGTATTGATACGACTTCTTTATTTATTCGCTAACCCCCTCATTTCGAAATGAGGTGCATATGATGGATACAGGAACTATCATCAACTTATTAATCTATTTATTAGCATTTGCCATAATGGGCTACATGTGCCTTGATGCGTATAGAGTTTCGAAACTGAAAAAATCAGGAGAGTGAAGTCCTATGACAGAACTTGAAAAGAAACTTCGTCCGTATCACGTTTGGGCACTTGGTGTCGGTATCGTGTTGGTCGGCGAATATATGGGCTGGAACTTTACGGTTGCAAAAGGCGGTATTCTTGGCGCTCTTTTTGCGATGCTCATCGCCGGTTTAATGTATATCGTCGTCGCCATTTGTGCCAGTGAACTTGGCTCGTCTACAAAATTGGCCGGCGGTCCGTACGACTGGGTCAGACTTTTCGTCGGTCCCGGCGCGGCTGCGATTGTCGGTCTTGCGGTATATATGGAATATATCGCGCTATCTGCCGGTGACGCTATTGTCGTCGGTCAGCTTGTTACCGCGTACGTCGAATGGATTGACGTGAAAGCGGTCGCATTATTGATTCTCGCGATTTTGACATTGATCAACTATCGCGGTGCAGTGACAGCTCTGACTTTGAACTTCTTCCTGACGTTCGTTGCAGCAATTGCTGTCGTGGTTTTCTTCCTGTCTTCGGCAACCGGTATCGGTGTTCCGAATTTCAGCTTTGAAAACATGTTCCAGGGCGCTATGCCTTACGGTTTGGTCGGTGTATTCGCTGCCATTCAGTTTGGTCCATGGTTCTATCTGGGAATTGAAGGTGCCGCCATGTGCGCTGAAGAATGTAAGAGACCGACTCGTGCTGTTCCGTTGGGTCAGCAGGCCGGTATGATTACGCTTTTGCTTATGGCCGGTATGACATTGTTCATTTGTTCCGGTTTGATCGGCTTTGACAAACTCGGTGAATCTGTTTACCCGCTTTTCGAAGCTGCTCAGAACAGCGGTGTCGGAATTTTGATTCTGATGCTTGCCGTCGGTACACTCTTCACCTGTTTGGCCAGTTCAAACGGTTGTATCAATGACTCCTCTCGTTCATGGCTTGCTTTGTCACGTGACGGTTTCATTTCCGACTGGTTCGCAGATGTTCACCCCAAATACAGAAGCCCGTACAAGGCCGTTATCTTTACGATTCCGGTTTCTGCAGGTTTCGCGTTCAGTGGTTATTTGGATCAGGTTATTACTTTCTCCATCATGTCCGGTCTCGTTTGCTACGTGCTGATTCCGTTCGCATTGATCAGATTCAGAAAGATGTATCCGTCCACAAACTCTTTGGTTCGTCCGTTTGTCGGTCCGCTTCAGCCTTGGATCTCATACCTTGCAATGGGCATCGCCATTCTGATTATGTCCACTTTCTTCTGGGCATACTGGTGGAACTTGATGTTCGCTCTGCTCTTCTATATCATCGCCTACTTCTACTTCTCCTGGCGCTATAAGAAGATTAAGGCAGAAAAGGCAAAGGAATTCAGCTGGCAGGACAGACTCGGCTGGCCCGACCCCGAAGTGGCTCACGGTCAGAAGAGATTTACCGCACAAACCGGAGGTGGCAACGATGAGTGATAATACAGGCATCGATGAAGCAAAATATAAGAAGTGGTTCATGCTGGACTCGCTCCTTATTGTTTTCATGTGGGCTTTCCTTGTGCTCTCTGAGAGTTTCGTGGTCTATTCGATCGTGAACGCTTCTCTTTCCCGCGGTTTGGAAATTCCGATTCCTCTGCTGGCAGGATACGTTGTCATTCTGTTCCTGATGTTCTTCATCAACGGTATGGCATGTTTGTATGTATGGAAATCCATCAAAGAACACATGTACGAATTCAGATACTATGACTGAGGTGAAAGAAATGGCAGAAGATAAACTTTCAAACAAACAAGGTTTGGCAATGAAGATTTTTGATATTATCTTCATTTTCGCATTGGCTTTCGCTTGTGTCGTTATTCCCGTGTTCCTTTCCGGCGGTGTTATCGTCGGCGGTGAAGGCGGCGGTCTCGGCGACGCGATCGTTTGGAA
>JAJDHP010000065.1 GCA_030266245.1 Methanimicrococcus sp. OttesenSCG-928-J09 | reverse complement strand
AAATAAAAGTAAAAAATGAAAAAACAATTGTCGGTTTAATCTAATTTTTAAAATTGACGCAGCTCGCGCACGGCAGCTGGTTGAATCGGTTGCTGCTGATTTGAATTTATTTCATTTTTATTTTTATCAATAGTTTCACTTTGCAGGCTGACTATTTATAAGAAAAAACGCCATAAGAATGTACAAAAGATCAAAAGGTCAAGATCTGCATTTAAAATTTTGGAGAATTATTTAATGTCGGAAGAGCCCGTTGGAAAACAATATATTAAACATCCGCTGATTCTGGAAAATTCCGTTGAGCAGCGGCTGTATCAATTAAATATTGTTTCCGGCTGTACGATGAAACATTCGCTTGTTGTTCTTCCGACATCTTTGGGTAAAACAGTTGTCGCTCTTTTGGTCATGGTGATGCGCCTTGAAAAATTCGGCGGCAAAGTTTTGCTTCTTTCCCCGACAAAACCGCTTGTTGAACAGCATTTTGATTTTTTTTCACGCGTTATGAAATTGCCGGAAGGACAAGTGAAGGCTTTTACAGGAAGCATCACACCTGAAAAACGGCGGGAAATGTGGCAGGAAGCGAGCGTTATTATTGCAACGCCGCAAGTCATTGAAAATGATTTGATTAATTCTAGAATTTCTTTGAAAGATGTTTCTTGTGTTGTTTTTGATGAAGCGCATCGTTCGGTCGGCAATTATGCTTACACTTACATCGCTGAAAAATATGTCAATGCTTCTGATTTTCCTCTGATTTTGGGAATTACGGCAAGCCCCGGCAGTGAAAAAGAAAAAATCGATGAAGTTTGTACTGCGCTTTCTATTGAAAATGTTGTTGTGAAAACGGAAGAAGACGCTGATATTAAGCCGTACGTTCATAAAAAAGAACTCGAGTGGATGACTCTTGAGCTTCCGAAAGAACTAATTGAAATTCGGGAAGCGCTTAAAAAAGTATTAAATGAGCGGCTGGATAAAATGGCCGAATACGGTTATCCGCTGGAACAAAAATTCTTAGCCAAACGAGATCTGTTGGCATTACAATCTCAGCTGATGGCTGAATTAAAGAGGGATTCAGCGGATCCAAGTGTTTATCAGGCTGTTTCAGTCATGGCTGAAATCATGAAAATAGAGCACGCGGTCGAGCTCATTGAAACACAGGGAACAAAACCTCTTTTGGCTTACTTGAAAAAAATGGATGAAGAAGCAGGAACATCCGGTGCCAGCAAAGCCGTTAAAAGACTTGCAGCCGATCTTTATTTCCGCCAGGCGCTTCATTTAACGGAAAAATGCGGTGTTGAACACCCGAAATTTTATGCCGTTCAAACAATGGTCGGTGAACAGCTTTCAAAATATCCCGATTCCAAAATTATCGTTTTTACAAATTTCAGGGAAACCGCGAACATTGTTAAAGAGGCGCTTTCTGAAATTCCGGATGTTCGCCCGATTCGTTTTGTCGGTCAAGGTTCCCGCAAAAATGATAAAGGACTGACACAAAAGCAGCAAACTGAAATTATTGAACAGTTCCGCGCCGGCGTTTATAATGTTTTAATCGCAACTTCCGTCGCCGAAGAAGGACTGGATATTCCGTCAACAGATATGGTTTTGTTTTACGAGCCCGTTCCGTCTGAAATCCGAAGTATTCAAAGAAAAGGGCGAACCGGCCGTTTCCAAACCGGCCGTGTCATTATGCTGATTACAAAAGGTACGCGTGACGAAGCTTACAGATGGAGCAGTCAAAATAAAGAAAGGCGTATGCTTTCGGAAATGAAAAATCTTCAAAAGAATTATTCAAGTGGTGCTGCCGGTGCCACTGCTACTGTCACTGCCGCTGCCTCATCTAAAGGCGTTGAAAACGAAACTCAAAAAACATTTACTGATTTTGAAAAGGAATTTAAAAGCAAATATGAACATAAGCGTTCCGAAATGAGTGACGGCTCTGATGATTCGAAGTCCTTCTTCGATTCCGATTCTCAGTCCGAATCCGAATATATTTTGGAATCTACTGCAGATCTCGCTTCCGTCTCCATTTCTGAAATTCCGGCTGCTCGTTCCTCTATTTTTTCAGAAAGCTTTAACGATGGCGAAGAAACAGAAACAGAATTGAAAGAAGCGCCGCTGAAAATATTGGCTGACACCCGCGAAATTAAAAGCGGTGTCTTAAAATGTTTAGATTCGCACGGTATTGAACTCAAAACAACGAGACTGGAAGTTGCCGATTATGTTGTCAGCGATGACATGGCGGTTGAGCGCAAAACGATTGCTGATTTCAATGCTTCTTTGATTGACGGCAAACGCAATTTATTTTCTCAGCTTTTAGATCTGTCCAAAACTTACAAAAAACCGGTTCTGATTATCGAAGGTGATGAAAATTTAGCCTCCGGGCAAATGCATGAAAATTCCATTCGCGGCGCTTTGCTTTCGATTGAAATTGATTTCGGCGTTTCCATATTTTATACGAAAAGCGAAGAAGAAACGGCGCTTCTACTGAAAATGATGGCTAAAAAAGAGCAGACAGACGGCAAAAAAACGGTCAACCCGCACGGCAAAAAGCCTGCCAAAACAACACATGAGCAGCAGGAATACATTCTGTCTTCCATTTCCGGTGTCGGTCCGAATGCCGCTCAGCTTCTCCTTCACGAATTCGGGTCGCTCAATAATATTTTTAATGCAAGCGAAGAAGATTTATGCCGCGTCAAAGGAATCGGAAAAGTGACGGCCAAACGCATTCATGAAGTCATGAAAGCGGAATATAAAAAATAAAAGCTAAAATAAATACATAAATTAAGAACTAAATTTTCAAAAAAGAAATATAAAACGGCTCAGTAGAGCCGCTCAATTAAATCTAAACCTTTTTCGATGATTTCCAAATATTCAAAGACGCGGCGCGGGTCGCTTTCATTCTGCATATCTTCGGCAACGGAAGTCATTTTCATCAAGATTAGTTCGCGAAGCTGTTCTTCTTCAATCGAATAAACAGTCGGTTCAATTGTATAATCTTTTAAATTTTCAATCGGTGTTCCGGATGCGGTTTGCTTTTTGCCGGATTTATTGTTATTATTGTATTTTTGAGGCGCGTTTGCTTTTTTGGCGGGAACGCCGGGTGAACAAAATACGGGCGCCGCATCTTTTGAAATCGGAGCGGGCGCTTCATCGGTTTCAACGCCGCTGCAAAGCGGACAAACGATTTCTCCTTTAAATCTGAAGAGAGGCGCGCCACAGTTGTCGCAGTGGTCGGCAAGCATTGTACCGCCGTTTTCAAGGAAACGGGCAATTTTTTTAACATTATCATCTGAACTCATTTCGACACCTTTTACTTTTTTATAACTTTATAATATCTTATAAATTTGCAGATCTATATCTCTTTTTAACTAATGTTCTGTGTCAGTAAATGGATGTTTTCTTATAATTAACCTTTCGAAAAATGATTTTCTTCAGCCCATTTAAGCCTTAATTCGATTTTATCGTCTGATTCCGTTCTGATTTTTGCTGTTTGATAAATTGCATTTTCTTCCGCGACAATCATAGATAACTTGGAACTGAGGGCAAAAATAGCCTTTTCATGCTCGTCTTTACTTTTATGGACATGCATTGGTGTGATGTACATTTCGTTATAATCGTTGAATTCTTCTTCGTAACCCATTTTTTCATAACCTGCTTTCATTTTGACTAAGTCTGCATGAATTTTTATCAAATTTTGTTTCTGGATATAACCGCCTCCGTTTGCAATTTGAATCGCATTTTTTGTTAAAAACGTATGGTTGAAATCAAATGCGCCGCAGCCATATGTTTTATTAAAACCCCTCTATTCGCTGGAAAAACTTTCTAAATTTGTTACATAAAAGTATTTCGCTATTTTCCGAATAATATCTATTTCTAATTTATATATTTTATATTTTAAAATGATGGGTGGGCGTAATTAGGCTAAATCAGATTAATTTGATTTATTCTTCTAAAATGAAAATCAATGCGGGCTTAATCCAATATTTCTTCGAAAAAAGACACATTTAAAACAATTGTAAAACGATTGAAAACATTCATTTTATCGGGGCCCCAATTTTGTGAGTTAGGGCAATTCATCGATTTTTATAAAAATGATATAAATAATGCCAAATGATTTGTTTTTTGGCTGTTCAAAAGTTTATAAAAATTGTTAAACCTAAAAAATAATATAAAATATCAAATTAATTTACTTTCTATAATTTATTAAAAATGTGTAAAAAGGTAACACTGCGGGGGAGTAACCACTCGGATGAAAAATATTCTATTTTAATTTGATTCTGATACATTCAAATAACTTCATTTCTTATTTCTTGTTATGAATGCAAACGTCGGCGGCGTGGTTCCGCTTTCAACCGTTGACTGGCACGGAAAATCCGCTGCCGTCATTTTCTTAAACGGCTGCCCTTTTCGCTGCGGCTACTGTCACAACTATGATTTGCTGACAAAATCCAATCCGACCGATTTGGAGCTTGTGAAAAAGAGAATTATGGAGTCAAAACCTTTCATCAGCGCCGTTGTTTTTTTGGGCGGCGAGCCGCTTATGCAGGGTGAAGCGGTGACTGAAATTGCTGCATTTGCTAAAGAAAACGGTCTTATGATTGGGATTCATACAAACGGTTTTTATCCCGAAATTGTTTCATCGCTGATTGAAAAAAACCTTGCCGACAAATTTTTCGTAGATATTAAGGCGCCTTTTGATGATTCGTATGAAAAAACCGTCGGCATTCGTTCCGATGTTGTTATTTCAAATATCCAGAAAACAATTCAAGTCATTGATGAAAGTCCGGCAGAGCTTGAAATTAAAACAACCGTGTTTCCCGAAGCTGTCGGGTCCAAGTCCGATATTGAAAATATTTCAAAATGGATGAATGAAAATATAAAAAATAAGGCGAAGCTGACATATATTCTCCAGCAGGGAAAAGGCGGCAACTCCAACGATCCGGTTTTCCAAAAAATGTCTTTTTTGTCACCGGAAGAAATGGATGTTTTAGCTGAAACGGCTCTTGATAATTTAAACGGCGGCACTGTTTTTACACAAACGGATGAAGAAGGGCGTGTTGAAAAGAAAAAGTGAATTGAAAAATAATTCATTTTTCTATTTTTTAAAAAGGCGAGTGTATTTTTTGTTT
>JAJDHP010000064.1 GCA_030266245.1 Methanimicrococcus sp. OttesenSCG-928-J09 | reverse complement strand
ATTTTAATTTCTCAAATAAAAAAAATCTCAATAATTTAAAAGCCTTGCCATAGACTGAAAAAACGGCGCTATTTATCATAATTTATATTGATAGTCTTAAATCGAAATCACGCAGAGTAATTTTTTTAAAATCAAAATATTACTAAAATATATCATGATTTATTCGCTTTTTTGGAACAAATTTTCAAAAAATAATAAAATCAAAAAATGAAAATATTTTTCAAACATAAATCGTTGGAAACCAGCGCGCCTTAAATTTGAATTTTGAAATAACAAGTTCGGCGGGGTGAATTAATTTATTTAATATCCTGCGCTATAGTATCTAATATTTATACTTCGGGTTCATTCAATCAAAAAAATACTGAATTAAATATGATTCAAGCGCAATAGAGAGGCTTAAAAATGGATATTCAAAAAATATTGGAGCAATATCGGAACGGTGAAATGACTTTAGCCGACGCCGAAGAAAACATTCGCTCTATGGGTTTTTTATCGGTTTCGGATATTGCCCGCGTCGATACTTTTCGCTGCAAGCGGACCGGTGTCCCGGAAGCGGTGCTGGCCGAGGGCAAAACGGATGACGATTTGACCGCAATCGTTCGCGCGCATGTTGAAGCGTCCGGCCGCGTGTTAGTCACGCGCGTTTCTTCAAATCAAATGGAAAAATTAGATGCCGCTTTCCCCGGCTGTGTTCAGAAAAACCGTGCTCAAACTGTTTGTGTCGTTCATTCCAAAGAAAAACCCGAACCGCCTCAGGACGGCGGCGTTGTGGCAATCATTTCTGCCGGAACGGTTGATATAAAAGTCGCAGAGGAAGCAAAAATGACCGCGGAAGAAATGGGCTGCCGCACAATTGAAATTTATGATGTCGGTGTTGCCGGTTATCATCGCTTAATACTGGAAATGGAAAAATTAAGAGATGCAAAACCGGATGCAATTGTCGTTGCCGCCGGGCGCGAAGGAACGCTGCCGACAGTCGTTGCCGGAATAATTGACGCGCCTGTTATTGGGCTTCCTGTTTCTTCCGGCTACGGTGCCGGCGCAAACGGAGAAGCAGCGCTGCTGTCCATGCTTCAGTCCTGCTCTGTTATCAGCGTTGTGAATATTGATGCCGGATTCGTTGCCGGCGCGTACGCAGCACGCATTGCTAACAGAATGCAGGCAGTAAGAGACGGCAGCGGCGGCAGCAATGGAGGCGGCAGCGGCAACAGCAATCATAGTGGCAGCAGTGACAGCAGCAACCATGTTGACAGCAGTGGCGGCAGTATCCATAACGGCAACAGCCACGCAAAAGGAGGCAGTCACCAATGAAAGCACTTTACTTTGAACCATTCTCAGGCGCATCGGGCGACATGATTCTCGGGACTCTGATTGATTTGGGCGCTTCCGAATCTTTTATTAGAAAGCATATTGAACCGCTGGCAAATGTTTCTGTTTCGGTTCAAAAAATTACAAAAAAGGGAATTGCGGCAACGGATGTGGTTGTTTCGGAAAATCAGCCGAACAATGAGCGTCATTTTTCGGAAATCTGCGATATTGTTAAAAATGCGAATCTTCCGAAGGAAGTCGAAGAAAACTCAATCGCTGTTTTTAGAATCATTGCCGAAGCGGAATCGGCTGTTCACGGCAAACCGATTGAACATCTTCATTTCCATGAAACGGGTCAGGACGATGCGATTGCTGATGTTGTTGGCGGTTGTTTGGCTTTTTATGATTTGAAAAAGAATCCGGAAACCGCTTATTCTGAAATAATTTGCGGCGGAATTAATGTCGGCGGCGGTTTTACAGTTTGCTGTCACGGCAAACTTCCGGTTCCGGCACCGGCAACACTTGAAATTCTTAAATCATGCAGTCTGCCGTTTTATTCAGACGGAAATCGTGAGCTGCTCACGCCGACAGGTGCTGCGCTTCTCGCTCACTTTGCAGCGCCCGCACAAATGCAGACAAGCAAAACCGTTCGTATCGGATACGGTGCCGGCAATGCAGAAACAGATTCACCCAATGTTCTGCGCGCTTCTTTGATTGAATATTCCGGATGCCTGCCGCTTCAAAAAGATGTTATCGAAGTTTTGGAAACAAATGTGGATGACGTGACCGGTGAAGTTCTCGGCAATTTGGTTGAGAATTTAATGGAAGCCGGTGCTTTGGATGTTTCCGTTTTTCCGATTTATATGAAAAAAGGCCGGCCGGCTCATATGATTAAAGTCATTGCAAAAGCAGACGATTCTGAAAAACTGGCGCGCCAAATGATTCGCGAAACCGGATCTTTGGGTGTTCGCGTTCATCCGACAAAACACCGATTATCTGTCAGGCGCGAGATGGTTTCCGTTTCTGTCGAATTTGAAGGAAAAATGTATGAAGTTCCATTAAAAGTCGCTTCATTTTCCGACGGTGAAATCATTAAAGTTTCTGCCGAATATGAAAATTGCAAACTGATCTCATCTGAAATAAAAATCCCGCTTCGGGATGTTATTTTAAGAGTTGAAGAAGAAGGAAGGCATCGTTTTTCCTGATTTGAAAAACAACTTTCCCTTTTTTCCTCTCTTCCTCTTTTTCCTCTCTTTCTCTTTTAATTCTCTCTTTTTTTTCTTTTCCTCCTTTTCCCTCCTCTCTTCCTTTATTTCCTTTTTCAAAAATGGTGCTATTCGCGCGCGCGGAGCATCGCCAAAAAAACCTGTAGGGCAGTTATACAAATGACTAAAAACGCATACTCCCTCATTTATTCTGTAAAATTGGTGCAGTTCGCGCGCAAGTTGCCGCAGAAAATAAAAAGGTACAGTCGTGCAAGTAATTTTTGGAAACGATGTCGAAAGATGCTGCGGGGGAATAGATAACTATATATACACCTGCATTAATTAGGAACAAATAGGGTTAGGTAAACATAAATTGTTTTACATTATTTTTTGTCTGACGACACAACCTCCGTAAAACAATCCTTATCGCAACCGTGTGAAAAATGTTGACCCCCAACAACATTTTCAGTTTGATTCTCCGCAGCGGGCAAATCCCCAAAAACAATCCCCGTCTGCGGTATTTTAAATATCTTTTTTTAAAACGATCTTAGTTCTCGGCAACCTATATTTTCATGCGCGTCTGACATGTTCTGTATTTTTCATATCTCTTTTCGTTATTCAAAATTCAACTAAATTTGTGTTTTTCATTTTTTATATTTTTTCAAATATGTTCTCATTTTTGAGTTTTATTCTTTAAAAACAGGTACGATCGTCCGAAACAATCCGATCGGCATATCTTAACGTCTCCGTTTCCTTAAATCAAGTCTAAATAAAAAAAGAAGAAAACGAAAATGTGTTTTCTGTTCACAATTTCGTTTATATTACTGTTGTTATTGCTATTGTTGTTATTATTGCTCTTGTCGGAATCTTAAAAGATTTTGGACATATCGGCTTCAAAACCGATAACAGCATAACCAAGTTCAAAAGCGGTTAAAACGCCGGGATGGAATTCGCCGAAAACGCCGATCTTTTGACCGCCGACATAAATGTCAGCTGCTCTTCCCGATAGGAAGGCGGGGTCATCGGATTCTTTGAGCTCATATTCTGTTGACACTTCTCTTAAAAATGCGTCAACCACTTCAGACATTTCTGTGAAGTTTGCAGCGTGATGAATTGAAACCGCAGCGATTTTCTGTTTGTTTTTACCGTTGACGGCAACTTCGCCGACTTCATAAATCTTCTGCGGCAATTCCCTGTGACGATTCAGCGCTAAAATTTCCAAAAGCCCCGGGAGAATTGTTGTTCGAATCATTGTCTGATCTTCACTGATCGGGTGAAGTATATAAGTTACATCTTCCGTCACCGGGCGGCGCATGTTTTCAAAGTGAATCTTTTCGCTTGTCAGCGTAAACGGCATGACTTGGCTGTAGCCGAGACTGACCATCGCTTCACTTGCCGCCAATCTCGCAATTGAAAGCGGATGGGATTTGCCGGCAGTATAATTTTCGGGGAGTGCTGCAGGAATATTGGCGTAGCCGTAGCCGATAGCAACATCTTCGATGATGTCATATTCATGTAAAATGTCGGCGCGGTAAGCCGGAGCCGTAATATCAAAAGCAGTGGGACTGTCGGATGAAACGGCCGCATCAAAGCCCATTTTTGCCAGCGCGGTTGTGATTTCTTCAGGCGTCAGCTTAAAACCGAGATGGGTCTCAATTTCTTCTTGTGTAATTGAGTGTTTGGAAGGTTCCAAATTCGGAAGAATCGTTTCAGCATTTCCGTTTTCGCTTTCATCAATGATTCTGACCGCTTCAATAATGCCGCCGCGTTCGGCAAGGGCGGCAACAACAATGTTGAGCGCTGTGTAAACTTCTTTGCTTGTGCCGGTGACATCAATAAAGAGCTCTTTTGTTGATTCGGTGACAGTCGTCAATGTTCCGTTGATAATCGGCGGGAACGACAAAACGTTTCCGTTCGCGTCTTTAATGATCGGATATTTTTTCATATCTTTGACGAGGTGAGCGAATTTGACGCCTTTGGAATGCTTTTCTAAAATTTCCGTCATCGTCATTTTTTCAGTATGATCAAGCGGCACGAATGCGAAATCGGGCGATTCGGTTGTATATGTAAACGGCGCTTGAATGCCGGTCATGTCGTGAACGCCGATGGAAACTTTTTTACGGCCGCGGCCGAGTGCCCAGTGCAGATCTTCCTGCAAATCCATAAGTGATTTAATAGAAGCGGAAGTGAAATTTAAGCCGCGGACAACTGCGCAGCCGAGAACGGGGCGGACGTCTTTGACTTCTTTTTTAATTGTGATTTCAACTTGTGCCGGCTCAACCGTATATTTTTTGAGGCCGGGTGCGATGCCGAAAAACGCTTTCATTGCGCGAGAGACACCTTCGACGCTGTAAAGGTCGGGTCGGTTCGGGAAAAATTCAATGTCAATTGTTTCTTCTTCCACGCGTTCGACTTCGGCGCCGATCATCGAAACATTGTCAATAATTTTCTGCCGGTCAATGCCGGAGAGCGTTTCCAGGTCCTTTGAATCAACAGTAATAACAGGCATGATTAATCATTTGTTCATTTTAAAATAAAATCGTAAAAAATAATAAATAATAATTTGAATGGACTTTATTAACGCTTCCTTTGATATATGAATTATTCCGTTTATTCAAATTATCTTTTTTCGTTATTCAAATATATTCAAATTATTTCTTCTCCCCTCTTCCTTCCTCTTCCCTC
>JAJDHP010000063.1 GCA_030266245.1 Methanimicrococcus sp. OttesenSCG-928-J09 | reverse complement strand
CATAAAAAAAAGTTCAGCGATGTATGATTTTGTAAAATAGCCACCTAGCGAAATTCCAATCGTTGAACAATTGTGCAAAGAAACCCCTTCTCCTGTATTTGTATAACCCAAAATTAAAATTCCATTTTTTTGATCGAAAGGTGACTCATCTTCAAATATGCCATTAAGTTCAAGTTTAATTGAATGGGGTGAATACTTTAATGTTCCTTTTACACCGTCTTCTTTTTTCTGGTGTGGCAAAAACCAAGTCCCAATAATCTCAAAAGAATCTAGCATTGTATATTGATTATTATTAGCCATTTTATTTCCTCTCCTTTATTTTTATTATTATAAATGCGCAAAAAATACCGATAATCGCGCCGGCTAAAACATCCGACGGGTAGTGAACTAATAAATAAATGCGTGCCAGGCCGGCAATGCAAGCGGCCGTCAATACCAGAATCAGCCATTTTCTGAAATAATATGAAACAACGGCCGCAGTCGTAAATGCGCTTGCTGCATGTCCGGATGGAAATGAAACCGTCGGGTCGGTATGAATCAGAATATCGGCTGCTGACAATCCGAGCATAATGTAAGGACGCGGACGATCAACGATTTCTTTTATTATCCATGTGATGCTGCAGCTGAGAAGGATGGCGGCGAAAAGAACAATCGTAATGGGGCGCGTTTCCTTTTTGAACCAAAAATATATACCGAAAATGACGGCGCCGATCCGAAGTGTGCCGAGATAAGAAAAGAGGACGGCAATGAAATCTAAAAGGGGAATGAATATATTTTCGCTGTTTCCGCCGGCTTGATAAATCCATGAAATGACGGCAAAGTCAACGGTTTGAATCAGATCAATCAAGTGGTTCATTTTATTCCGCAGCTTTTTATTTTTTTATTTATTTTGAATGAGATTTTTATTTATATGTGAAGTGGTATAGATAGAAACATTATATCATTACCGTATTAAAGTTAAAAAATTAAAGTCGACATTCGATTCTGAATCGGATTTCGGTGAGGGAAATTAATGTTCATTTAAATTAGTAAAACGACACAAGGTGTTAATTATATAAATTTTATAATAAATTAAATGTATTGAATAATCAATTATTGAAACATCAATAAAACTTAGATTAAATAAATTAAAAACCATGACCAGTGGTAATTGTCGAAAGAATTTGACCACATCTTTTCGGCAACAATAACGGAGAGTGTATATTATGACTGAAGAAACCTCGAACAGACCGAGAGCTGACCCCACGTTTGAACACAAACGCCACGGAGACCGCAAACAAGACGCCGGACGCGATGACCGCGAGGAATGGGTCTGGGTTTTGGATTATCTTCCTTATGGCAGAGAAACGGACAACCGCCCTGTTTATCAGAAAAAACCGCTCATTCACGCACTCGGCGACAATAAACTTATTTTGATGGAACTGATTCCTGTCGAAGGCAAAATCGCGCCGATTCACACGAAAACGCATATCGGAAACAGAGATGAAGAATATGTCGAGCGTGTCAAATCCCGCATTTCTTATGACGATCTTTCTCACGGCGCCAAAATGGAGCTCCCGCTCGTTTTAGAAGATCATGTGGTTGCCAATGAAGAACGTTTCATTCAGTTTTTCAGCAAGGCTGCTCCTCTTTCTATGCGCCAGAACAGTTTGGAATTACTTCCCGGCGTCGGCAAAAAGTTGATGCTGGACGTTTTGGAAGAATCCAAAAAAGGACCGTTTGAAGGATTCGCCGACTTAAAAGCTCGTGTTCCGGCGCTTCACAATCCTGAAAAATTGATTGTTCAGCGCATTATCGAAGAGATGAAGGGCGACCAAAAATACTACGTCTTTGCAGCTCAGCCGTCCCGCGCGCTGACACAACCACATGAAGAAGGCGGTCGTCAACACGGTCACGGACATGGTCACGGCGGTCACAATAATCGTGACGGCAACCGTGATAACAGATACGGCGGCGGACGCGATGGCGGCTACGGCAACCGCAGCGGCGGTTACGGCAACAGACGCGATTAATTTCAAAATATTCAGGGTGAATTCCAAAATCCTGAATGAGTTCAAAATTCGGAATGAGTTTAAATTCGGAATGAGCTCTCAATTAATTTCAAAATACATTTCAAATATTCAATAAATAAACGGGTGATTTTCATCCGTTTTCTTTTTATTTTGATTTCTTCTTTTTAGTTCTATAGTTATTTTGTTTTATTTTAAAAATCAACGAGATGTATCATGGTTTATCAAATTCTCAAAGAATACGGCGTCAAAGGCGGCAAAATGGACCAGCATTTTTTAACGGATGCCGCAGCTTTGGATGAAATTGTTTCGGCCGCGCAGCTTGAGCCTTCTGACATCGTTCTTGAAGTCGGCGGCGGTATCGGCAACCTCAGCGAACGCATTGCGCCGCGTGTTTCTAAATTAATTATTATTGAACTGGATCCTCAAATGGTTCATATTTTAAAGTCAAGGCTCTCGGTTTATCAAAACATTGAAATTATTCCCGGAAATGTGATGGATGTTGATTTGACAAATTTGGGATTCAATAAAATCGTTGCCAATCTGCCGTATTCCATCTCTTCCGATGTGACTCTTAAATTCCTGCAATCGGAATTTGATTCGGCTGTTCTGATGTATCAGTACGAATTTGCGCAGCGGCTGACGGCAGCGCCCGGCGGCAAAGATTATGGCCGCTTATCCGTTCACGTTCAGTACAAGTCCGATGCGGAAATGATTTTAAAAGTTCCCAAAGAATCTTTTGAACCTGCGCCGAAAGTCGATTCCGCGGTTATTCGTTTGACCCCGCGTCCGGCTTCTTATTCTGTAGAAAATACCGATTTCTTTTATTCGGTAACAAAAGCTTTGTTCAGTCAGCGCCGTAAAAAAATCAAGAATACGCTTCTCGGAAGTCTGCTCAAAATGGAACTCCCGAATTTGAAAGAGATTTTAGAACAAATTTCTGATCAGCCGTTTGCAGCGGCGACTGCCTGCTGTAATGCAGGCGCAGATGCTGACTCTGCCGAGTGTGCTGCTGATTGCGCTGCTGCTGACAGTACTAATGCTGAGTGTGCTGCTGCCGCTGCCGGCCACATTGCCGAGGCGATTCGTATTTCCGATGATTTATCGAATAAAACTGTGGGTGATGTTTTATCGATGCGCGCCGAAGAATTATCGCCTGCCGATATCGCTCATTTTTCAAACATTCTGTATTCTTTTTCATCGAAAAAAGGGAACTAAAATGACTGAAGAAACCGCTTTAAATTGCCAGCTTGCTGTCGTTTCAAAAATCAAATACAAAGGAACGGAAATCGTTGTTTTGGAAGACGTTTATGAGCCGGCAGAGGACACATTTTTGCTGGCGGACTGTGCTGTTTCTGAGGTTTCAAAACTTCTGCCGACAAGCGAAGACATTTCCTCTCAAAATAATAAAGAAAATGAGAAAGACAGCGGTGATTTTTCTGTTTTTGAAGTCGGCAGCGGTTCCGGATTCGTTTCTGCATTTCTTCAAGACAATTTCCCATCAATTCGCTTAACGGCGGTTGACATTAATCCGAATGCGGTTTCCTGCGCTCAAATGAATGGTGTTCAGGCGTTTGAAGCCGATATGTTTGATTTATTTAATGAATTGATTTCAGAGTCGAAATCAAAATCCGAGCTCGAATCTGAAAACCAATCGCTCACGTTTGATTTAATTCTATTCAATCCGCCTTATTTGCCGACGGCAGAAGATGAAAAAGTGGACGGTCCGCTGAATTACGCTTTTGACGGCGGCATTTCCGGCCGCGACAGCATTGACCGATTTTTAGAAGAGGTCGGGGATTATCTCAAAGAAACCGGTTTCTTTTTGCTTTTAATTTCTTCTATTACGGGATTGGACGAAACGATTGAAGAAATGGAAATAAACGGTTTTTCGGCAGAAGTTATCGGGAAAACGAAATGCTCGTTTGAAGAGCTGATTGTTTTGAAAGGAAAACGGCTTTAACTTTCCTGTTCTTTTAATCAAATTTAAATTCAATTTTTTATTTTATATGATATTTTGAGAGGGTTATCATGTCATCGAAAGTGTATTATTCAAATTTCAGAGCGCGTAAAACATCTGACAACAAAGTTTCTAAAATTAAGCGGCTGTTCAAAGCCGCCGGTTTTGATCAGATGTTATCCGGTGGCGATTTAACGGCCGTTAAACTTCATTTCGGTGAGCGCGGCAATGACGGTTACATTAATCCGGTTTTTGTCCGCGCGGTGACGGACTGCGTTAAAGAAGCGGGCGCTTCTCCCTTTGTAACGGATACCAACACGCTTTACATCGGCTACCGCCGCAACGCTGTCGATCATATTGAAACTGCGCTTCTTCATGGTTTTAATTTTGCGACTCTCAATGTTCCGGTGATTATCGCTGACGGCTTAAAGGGTGATAACGAAATTTCCGTTCCCGTTAACTTAAAAGAATTCCAAGACGTCAAAATCGCTGCCGACATCGTCAATGCTGATGCGATGGTTGTTTTAACGCACTTCAAGGGACATGTCATGTCCGGCTTCGGCGGCGCTGTCAAAAATCTGGCAATGGGGTGCGCTTCTGTCCGCGGCAAATGGGAACAGCACGAAGCAGCTCAGCCGGAAGTCAATCCTGACAAATGTACTTCCTGCGGCACCTGTTTAGATGCCTGTCCTGCAAATTCTATTGAAATGGATGCTGACGGTGCTCACATCATCGGCGCGACCTGCCTCAGCTGCGGTCACTGCATGATTTGTCCCGAAGATGCGATTTTCCATGACTGGGCTCGCGTTCCCGCGTTCATTGACAGAATGGTGGAATATGCTTACGGCGCCGTCAAAAACAAAAAAGGGAAAGTCTGTTACATGACTTTTGTCACAAACGTGACGCCCGACTGCGACTGCGCTTCTTGGAGTGATGCGCCGATTGTTCCCGATATCGGCATTTTGGCATCCGGTGATCCGATTGCGCTCGACCAAGCCTGTTATGATCTTGTTAACAAAAGTGCCGGACTTGAAAACAGTAAACTTCGGCACAATCATGCGCCCGGCGAAGATAAATTCAAAGATGTTTGGCGTAATGTTGACGGCCGGCGCCAAACAGAATACGGCGAAGAAGTCGGTCTCGGCACACGGGAATATGAATTGATTGAAGTTTGAACAAAACTTCTCTCTCCTTTTTTTATTATTTTTTTCAAAATGTTTTTTTGTTTTTCACAATG
>JAJDHP010000062.1 GCA_030266245.1 Methanimicrococcus sp. OttesenSCG-928-J09 | reverse complement strand
GCTTAATTGTTTTTGAACACGTTCAGCTTTGTGTTTCTCCATTCTTCATACTTCTTTTACAAAACAATAAGATTGAAATAAAAGCGGATTGAATTACTTTCATTCATGTTTATTTTATTAAAAGACTCATCTTAAGATTAACATTATTTTCATTCTTTCCATTCTTACCATTTATTTCTAATTAATTCCTAATTAATTCTAATTTAAATTCTAATCAAAATCCAATACAGGAAACAACTTTATGTTTATCAGCGGTGAAAAATATACGCCCGGTCATTCCCGATTCATTGAAGTTTGCAATCCGGCAACCGGCGAACTAATTGAAACAGTTCTGTCAGCCGCACCGGAAGACGTGGAAAAAGCAATTTCTTCCTGTAATGCGGCTTTTAATTCCTGGTCCAAAAAATCATATGCTGAAAGAAGCGCCGTTTTGTCTCAAATTTCCGCAGCGCTTAAAGAAAAAACAAATTTGGAAAAACTTGCCGTTACTTTAACAAAAGAGCAGGGAAAACCGCTCTCTGAATCCCGGCGCGAAATTGAAGGCGTTATCGGCGTCATTGATTATTTCACAGGTCTTTCTTCTTCGATTCATACCGATTTTTATGAAAATCACAACAACAGCAGTTATTCTTTCACAATTAAAAAACCGCTCGGCGTTTGCGCTTCTATTTTGCCGTGGAATATGCCGGCGCTGATTTTATCCTGGAAATTAATTCCGGCGTTGCTGACCGGAAATACTTGTTTAGTAAAACCGGCTTCAGCCTGTCCGCTGACAATTTTAGAAATGGCGGCAATATTTTATGAATCGGGATTGCCCGCCGGCGCTTTTAATGTTGTCATCGGTCCCGGCGAAGAAATCGGAAAACAAATCGCTGCATCTCCTGTGATTCATAAAATCTCATTTACCGGTAGCACAGAAGCCGGTCAAATTTTGAATGAAATGGCCGCCGCTTCCAAAACAAACAAACGCGTGACACTTGAACTCGGCGGCAGCGACGCGATGATTATTTGCGATGACGTTGATGTTCGCGACTGCGCTGTTAAAGCGGTTCAAACCAAATTTTTTAATTGCGGTCAAGCTTGTATTTCTCCCAAACGTATTTTCGTTTTTGAATCCGTTTTTGATGAATTTATAAAATACACGCTGGAAACTGTTTCCCAAATTCGTGTCGGAAACGGCTTGTCAGAAGGAATTACAATGGGACCGCTCAGTTCTGCCGCCGGAAGAAAACAAATGGCAGAATATGCAGAATCAGCGCGTTTGGAAGGCGCTCAAATCCGTGCCGGCGGTAAAATTCCAACCGGTATTGCTGATGATTCAGAATTCAAAAGCGGATTTTTCTTTGAACCGACCGTAATTACGAATGTACCGAAAAATTCGCGGCTCCTGAAAGAAGAAGTGTTCGGCCCGATCATGATTATTAATCCTGTCAAAGATTTGGATGAAGCGATTTTAGAAGCCAATAATACGAATTTTGGTCTCGGGGCTTCGATTTGGACAAATGATATCCGCCGCGCGAAAAGAGGTGTTGAAGAATTGGAAGCCGGTATTGTTTGGGTGAATCAGCACACAAAAGTATTACCGGAATTGCCTTTCGGCGGCGTTAAAGACAGCGGATTCGGCCGTGAAAACGGTTACGCAGTTTTGAATGATTATTTGGAAACGAAAACAGCAGTCTTTAAATTTTAAATTTCATTGATATTTTTTAATACTTTTAATTTTTAGTTTAAACTTTAGTTTAAATTTGGTTTAATCTAAGTTCTAAAATTCTCAATTTGGTGATTTATTGGTAACAATCGGCACTCCCCTTTCAGAAACAGCAACAAAAGTTCTTCTCTGCGGCTCGGGCGAGCTTGGCAAAGAAGTGGCAATCGAACTCCAGCGTCTCGGCGTTGAAGTCATTGCGCTTGACCGCTATGAAAATGCGCCCGCCATGCAAGTGGCGCACCGTTCTTATGTTCTTCAAATGACAGACGGCGCCGCTCTTCGGGAAATTATTGAAAAAGAACAGCCTGATTTTATTGTTCCCGAAATTGAAGCCATTGCAACCGACACACTCGCTGAACTTGAAAAAAGCGGAATTAACGGCAAATCCGTGACAGTTGTGCCGTCTGCAAGAGCAGTTCAGCTGACAATGAATCGTGAAGGAATCCGCAGGCTTGCCGCCGAAGAATTAAAACTTAAAACATCAAAATACTTTTTTGCCGAAACAGAAGACGAAGTCAGAGCAGCCGCTGAAAAACTCGGTTTTCCCTGCTTGATTAAACCGATCATGAGTTCTTCCGGAAAAGGTCAAAGTGTGATCAAAAGCGAAGGTCAGATTTCGGAGGCTTTTGAAAAATCTCAGCGGGACGCGCGCGGAGGCGGCGGCAATGGAAGCAGCAAATCAATGAAAGTGATTGTTGAAGAATTCATCAAGTTCGATTATGAAATCACGCTTCTCACGGTTCAAAGCGTATCGGGAACAACATTTTGTAACCCGATCGGTCATATTCAAATAAACGGCGATTACCGTGAATCCTGGCAGCCGCAGAAAATGGATCCTGCTGCTCTTAAACGCGCTCAAAATATTGCCGGCAAAATTACCAAAGCACTCGGCGGTTATGGAATTTTCGGTGTCGAGCTTTTTGTGAAAGGCAAAACCGTTTATTTCAACGAAGTTTCACCGCGTCCGCACGATACGGGAATGGTGACGCTGATTTCCCAGGATTTGTCTGAATTTGCGCTTCACGTGCGCGCTTTCCTGGGATTGCCGATTCCGGCCGAAAATGTGAAAGAAAAAGAAACAAAAGGAAAAAATAAAGGCAAAAAGGCAAAATCCGGTTTCAAAGTTGTTAAGCAAACCGGGCCGGCAGCGTCGAAGGCGATTTTCAGAGAGGGGACATCAAAGAAAATTTCGTATTCGGGTTTGGAAAAAGCGTTGGAAGAAAAGGATACACAGATTCGATTATTTGGGAAACCTGAAATTAAAGGCGAACGTCGGCTCGGTGTTGCTTTGGCGAAAGGAAAAAATGTGAAAGAAGCGCGAAAGAAAGCGGAAAAAGTAGAGAAAAGGGTTGCAGTGAATTTTTATTAAATAAATCATTATTTATTATTGCAGGGGAAATTTATATGACACAACCATATCCGACTTATGAACTTGAAGTTGCCGGTCTCATCCGCCATCTTCCAATTTGTCCCGTCAATGAACATTTAGATATTGCCGGCTTTGTTATTTTTTCCGATGTTGAGCTGACAGTCGCCTGCGCTACAGAGCTCGGTAAACTTTTGCCCGACCATGATGTTTTACTAACCGCTGAATCCAAAGGCATTCCGCTGGCTTACGAAATGTCGCGTCAGTCCGGAAAAAAATACATTTTAGCGCGTAAAAGCAAAAAACTTTACATGCGCGACCCGGTGGCGATTGATGTCAAATCCATTACAACCGAAAAAATTCAAACGCTTTATTTGGATGTCGGTGACATGGAATATTTGAAAGGAAAGCGCGTGCTGTTGATTGATGATGTCGTCAGCACCGGCGAATCGATGGCGGCAATGGAAGAATTATGTCAAAAAGCAGGCGGCATCGTTGCCGGAAAAGCTGCAATTTTGGCAGAAGGCGATGCTGCCGACCGCGAAGATTTGATTTATCTTCAAAAATTACCGCTGTTTTTTAAGTGAAATAAAGAAGATTTTTTCTTTTTCAATTTAATGACAGATTCTGTTCAAAAATTATATTATCCTTTTATTTTAATCTTTTTAGATCAATTCACGATTAATTAATCGGTTTCGTACAATCTATTTTTGAAACCTACGTTCGATTTTTTCAAAATTAAAAAAAGTTGTGCTGTTCGCGCACGCATGTTGCTGCTATATTTGCTGTTCAGCTTGCTGCTTTGCTATTAAAGCGGCGGCAGCCGCAAAAAATCGCGTAAGCGATTTTTAAGTAAACGCCGCCCTCTCACTGCAAAACTAAAATCTGACTCCAATCGGCAACAGAAATCTGACTCCAATCGGTAACAGAAACCTGACTCCAATTGGTAACAGAAACCTGACTCTAATCGGTAACAGAATTTATTCTAAATGCCCATAAAAATCGTGAACTGCTCGAAAGCAGTGAGCGATTTTTATTTTAAAATGTTCAGAATTAATTTTTCCAATTCATCACGTTCAACGCTTCTCTGTTCGGTTTCGGTGATGATTTTGATTTGGTCAAAAAGGGCTGTGAAATTGTCTTCTTCGAGTTCGTAGCCGATGTCTTTTATGATTCCGGCAAGCGCTTTCGTTCCGGTATGTTTGCCGACAATAAGATTTCTTTTGCCGCCGACCATTTCGGGAAGGAAAAGTTCGTACGTCCTCGGATTTTCAAGAATTGCAGCGACATGGATGCCGGATTCGTGAGAGAAAGCATTTTGGCCGACAACAGCTTTGTTAATCGCGACATCAATTTTTGAAGCGGCTTTAACTTCGTTGGAAAGATCAACGAGGCTGTGAAGATCATAGCGCTCGATTCCGTATTGAACGCGCAGGTTCATTAAAATTTCTTCAAGAGCAGCGTTTCCGGCGCGCTCACCGATACCGTTGACGGTTGTATGAATCTGGAAAGCGCCGGCTTCGGCAGCGGCCAAAGTGTTGGCAACCGCAAGTCCCAAATCGTCATGGCAGTGCATACAGATTTTTGTCTTTTTTGTATCGATTGCATTGTAAATCTGATCTACTAAATAAGTGGCAGTTGTCGGGTTTAAAATACCGATTGTATCGGCAATGCTTACATAATCAGCGTTTCTTTCTTCTGCCATCTTAAATGCTTCAATCAAGCGGGGAATTGGGGTTCTTGTTGCATCTTCAGCAGCGAATCTGACACCGACACCGTGATCTTTTGCGTATTCGACAGCATTCATCGCTACTTCCAGCATTTCATCCAATTCTTTGTGATATTTGTATTTCAAATGCAGATTTGACATCGCTAAAAAGATACTGACGAAATCAACATCACAATCAATGGCAGTTTCCACATCTTTTTGAGTGGAACGGCAGAGGCAGCAGATTCTGGCATCAAGTCCCATGTTGGCGATTGACTTGACAACATCCTTTTCAGCTTCGGAAACAACAGGGAAACCGGCTTCAATAACTTCAACACCGATATCATCCAAATGCTGTGCGATTGACATCTTTTGTTCTTTAGAAAAAGCGACGCCCGGCGTTTGTTCGCCATCTCTGAGCGTCACATCACAGACTTCAATATCAATGTCCTTGATTTTGACGAAATCCATTAAGCTGTTTCGACAATATTCCGGATACTGTTCCTCATTATTTTGCTTGTTTTGCATTTTTATTTTCCTTTGTTTTTTTGTTTCATACAGGCGTTGAGCAGATGAAACGGTTAATTATGATAATTATAATAATTTTGAAAATCAATTTAAACAACTTAAACAAATACGTAAAAACATAAATTTTTGAAAACGAGAGGCAAATACTTGTTAAA
>JAJDHP010000061.1 GCA_030266245.1 Methanimicrococcus sp. OttesenSCG-928-J09 | reverse complement strand
ATCCTTTCTAAATCACTTCACCCGCCACGCGCGCGAGCCGCACCAATTTCCCCAAATCACAATCATAAAACGCAGCACCATTTTTCACATTTTTCATTTTCCAAAACTCTTATAATCTAATCTTCCTTTTAGTGAATATCTCGAATTTTTTATTCTATTATTCTATCCCCTTTTGAGGTTGGAAATGTTTATGATTACAGAAAAAGATGTTTTAGTTCCTTTAGACGTGCTCGCAGATTTTCGTGAAGATTATATTGCCAATTATCTCCGCGCCACTCAAAACACCGGCCGTTTAATGCTTTTTGCAGGCGACCAGAAAATTGAACACTTAAACGACGACTTTTACGGCGACAATATTCCCGAAGAAGACAACGATCCCGAACACTTATTTAAAATCGCCAAAAATGCTGAAATCGGCGTTTTCGCAACACAAATGGGATTAATCGCACGCTACGGCATGGACTATCCCGACTTGGCCTATCTGGTCAAAATGAATTCTAAAACACATCTCGTCAAAACCTCACAAGCCGACCCCTACAGCGGTCAATTGTACAGCGTTGACCAGCTCATGGAATTTAAAGAAAACAGCGGACTCAACATTGTCGGTATCGGCTACACCATCTATCTCGGCAGCGAATACGAATCCGACATGCTCGCCGAAGCCGCCCAACTTATTTATGAAGCACACAGATTCGGGCTTCTTACTGTTTTATGGATTTATCCCCGCGGTAAAGCCGTCATTGATGAAAAAGACGCGCATTTAATTGCCGGTGCAACCGGAACCGCAGCCTGTTTAAATTCTGATTTTGTTAAAGTCAATGCGCCCCGCGCCAAAGACGGACAAGACTCTGCTGTTTTGCTCAAAGAAGCTGTTCAAGCAGCCGGCCGCACAAAAGTTGTCTGCGCAGGCGGATCCAACGCAGCGCCCGAAGATTTCTTAAAAGAATTGTACAAGCAGCTCAATGTCAGCGGCGCAGCCGGCAATGCAACAGGCAGAAACATTCACCAAAAACCACTGGATGAAGCCGTCCGCATGTGCAACGCCATCAACGCATTAACTGTCAAGCGCGTGCCGATTGAAGAAGCCGTTCGCATTTACAAGGGAGAGTAAACGTAATTCTCCTTTCTTCATTTTTATTATTCCTATTTCCTTTCAATCTCGCTTCAATACCATTTCAATATTATTTCATTTCCATTTATCTTGACTCAATTCCTTAATTTCTCTATTCTTTTTAGATTACTTTTAGGATTCAGCCTTTCCTTTTTGCTGCTTTTTTGAGTCAATATATTTATAGGATAAAAATGATTTTGCTACATCGTTTACAGGTGAAAGGTTTTATTCGATTCTTTTAAATTCTTAGTTAATTATATTCATTGATTTAATTCAAGCAATTCAGCTTTCATTCAATTAAATTCAACAAATCATTCATCATTAATTAAATAAAAAAATTAAATTAAAAATTAAATTAAAAATTTTCACACATTAAATGAATTCCGTTTCATTCTCATTGAAACGGTATACTCAGGTGTCATTATGCAAGAAGAAAAAAACAAGTGGGTCAAGTACGGCGCCATTTTTGCGATCCTTATCATGGTCGGTTCTGCCGTATTTGTCGGTATTTTATATGGTTGGGAAAGCCTGACCGGTGACGATAACGAACCAACGGAATACCCGTTTACGGATGTTCCCGGAAATCATACCAATTTTACATTTAAAAATGCAAAAGACGCGGCAAATTATGTTCCCGCCGGCGTTTTAAGTATCAATATTCTGAAAATCTATGATAACGACACAGTCGATCAGGGATTAACGGAAGCATTCCCCGGCGCTGAATCTGACAAGAGAATGGTTGCATCCTACCCGACCGGTATGCTTGCTTACTATCCGATTGAAAATGAAAGCAATGTCAGCATTGTCATCAATGGCAGCAAACCGCAGTATGAGAACTACGAAGGCTACAACATCATTTTCACCCATGCAGCACAGCGCGTTGTTGTCGGCAGTCCGATCATTATCGCTTCCTTCTTCAACTATGCCGCTGATAACACTTTGGCAAAAAAAGCTCTTGATGTTTTAGCAGGAAAATCTTCCGGCTCCACTGATTTAAACGACATCCTCTCTTATGCCGATGATGTTTCCAACTACGATGAAATCATTGTCTATAAAGCAAATGCAGGCAGCGACTACGATAAATATTATCAGCGCGCTTCCCAAAATGTGAACATGACAACGTTCCAGCTGGAATTCCAAATGGAATCAATCGTCTTAAAAGGCAGCAGCGCCATGAAGCAGGACATCCGCGACCTTGCCGAAAATGCAAGCGAAGGAATTGAGTTTGTCATCACCGAAGAAGGCGATGTTTTCAAAACATATGTCAACGGTGCCGATTACACCTCTTTCATGAAAGATACAAACGCTTTGTACCAGCTTGTTTCCAAACACACGCAGCAGAGCGGAAATAATTCGACAACAGTTTAAACTAATTTAATACAGTTTAATTCGGATTTTGATTCTGAAGAATCAATTTCCTTTTTCTCTTTTATTTTCGATTTTTTGTTTTCGTGGTTCTCTTTCTCTTTTATTTTTGAGATTCTCTTTTATTTTCAGTTTCTATTTCTTTTTCTGTTTGTTTCATATTGTTTATCTCATATTGTTTGTTTCCTATTGGTTTGATTTCTGTTCTATTTCCGTTCAGAAACCTTTATATGCAATATTTCCCTCTAAAATCTGTTTTAATCTGAGACTTGATTTCGATTTACTGATGCTTAATTCTTAAGCAATTTATTATTCCGATTCAAGATTTTAGTCAATAAAACAACTATGAATAATGAAAGTTGGGAGTTGTTTTCTCTTTTTCGTCTCGCGCAGGCTTTGTCTGTCGAGCGTTAATCTTGAAAAACTGCCGGCTTGAAGGAGATTGATTTATATGGCAATTGCAAAATTCGAAGCCCCTGAAGAACTTCAAAAGAGCGCATTGGAAGCTGTGGAAGCAGCAAGAGACAGCGGTAAAATTAAAAAAGGCACCAACGAAGCTACTAAAACCATCGAAAGAGGAACAGCAAAACTCGTTGTCATCGCCGAAAACGTTGAACCCGTTGAAATTATTGCTCACCTCGGCCCGCTCTGTGAAGAGAAAGGCGCTGCATATATTTTCGTTAATGAACAGAAAGACCTCGGAGCCGCATGCGGCCTCACAGTCGGCTGCGCTGCAGTCGCAATTACTGACGCAGGTAAAGCATCCGAACTCGTTGATGATGTCGCACAAAAGGCTGCCGCTCTCAAAAACTAATTTTTTAATGTTTGTAGGAGAGATGAACTATGGCAGAAGAATTTAACAATGCAAACGGTTTTCCGGCCGAAGTTATTGAAATCATCGGAAACACCGGTATGCACGGTGAAGCCAGCCAAATCCAGTGTAAAATCCTGGAAGGCCGCGACAAAGGACGTGTCATTACCAGAAACTGTGTCGGCCCTGTCCGTGTCGGCGACATTTTGATGTTAATTGAAACATCACGTGAAGCCAAGAAATTGAGCATGAGATAAGGTGATTCAAAATGGAACAAAGAAAATGCAGTTTTTGCGGTAAAATGGTTGAACCCGGTACCGGCAAACTTTATGTTAAGAAAGACGGCGCAACATTTTTCTTGTGCTCTTCCAAGTGCCAAAATAATTTGACAATGGGAAGACTCCCGAGAAAGACGATCTGGACCGAAAAGGGCCGCGCCGAACAGAAGAGAAAGTAAAGTCACAAACTTTATTTTCCATTTTTTATTTTCTGTTTTTATTTTTCTTCAAATTTCAATAAATTTTATAATTTAGTGTTTTAATGTTTTAACATTTTTAAAAAGGATGATTTTTTATGGAACGCACATATGTTATGATTAAACCCGACGGCGTTGCACGCGGTTTGATGGGCGAGGTTCTTTCCAGAATCGAAAGAAAAGGTCTCAAAATCGTCGGCATGAAATTTGCTGTTATGGAAGAAGCAAAAGCGAAAGAACACTATGCAGAACATGCAGAAAGACCGTTCTTCGCAGGCCTTGTGGAATTCATTACTTCCGCACCGTCTTTGTCTTTGGTTGTCGAAGGTCAGGACTCAATTAAAATCATGCGCGCAATCAACGGCGCAACAAAACCGGCAGAAGCTGCACCCGGCACAATCCGCGGTGACTTTGCAGTCGACACCGGCAGAAACCTCGTTCACGCTTCCGATTCACCCGAAGCAGCAGAACGCGAAATCAACATTCACTTCGGCGGTGCTGCTCTCGTCTCTTACAAGAGATGCGATGACGAATGCCTTTACGAATAATTTTTTTGTTTAATTAATTTGAGCTGATTTATTCGGCTCATCTTTGTTTTATTTCTATTTTTGTTTTTTTCGGACGACGTTGCGCGCGCGAGCTGCATCATTTTTTTGAAATTATGTAAAATCATCTTTGTTTTTTTATTCTAAACAAAACTTTCTAATTATTTTTTAGAGGCGTCGTTTTCTAAAACTTTAAATATTTCGCCGCCTTTTATTTGATGATGGAAGAAAAAGATTATCGATTGGAAATCGTTGTAAAAAACGGTGGCAATCGTTATAATTTGATCAAAGATATTCGGTTTAAAAATAAAAAAGCGAAGGTTCGAAAAACAGTTTCTGATCCAAAAAACGCCGACATTTATTATTCGGATCTTGAATTAAAAGCGATTCAAAAAAAAGCGGAACTTGCTGCCGACTACTATCAGTGTGATTATTTGAAAAAATCCGACCTTTTGTCTTTGGAAGAAAAAAGATGGAAAAATATTGAATTTTTCAAGTCGGCGCCTGCTGATGAGATTGCTGTTTTTAAAAGGCAGTTTGAAAATAATTATATTCACGGAACGACGGCCGTTGAAGGAAATACGCTCAGCTTGGTTGAAGTGACCGATCTTTTAGAACGCGGCGTTTCTCCGCGAAAAGATTTGCGGGAAATAAATGAGGTTCAAAATTACATAAAAACACGCGCCTACACAAACAATTTTACAGGAAAAATGACGGCAGGTTTTGTCAAAAAAACTCATTCTTTGGTTATGGACAATATCCTTGAAAATTCCGGAAATTTCAGAACAACGGGAATTGGAATCGTCGGCTGTGATTTACAGCATACGCCGCCTGAATTAATCGAAGATGAATTGGGCGAATTGATTCAAGGATATTACGAAAAAATTCAGCTTCAAAAACATCCGTTTGAACAAATTATGCTTGCTCATTACATATTTGAAACAATTCATCCATTTCCTGACGGGAATGGGCGTGTCGGGCGCGAAATAATGAATTTTTTGCTGAGGAAAGAAAAATATCCTCAATTCTTAATCGGAAAAGAAAATCGCGAAGAATATCTTGCAGCACTCCATTTCGGAGACGAACAGCAGTTTGATAAGATGATTGAAACTTTTTATCAAATGTATCTTTTACAACTGGAAACAATTGAAAAAGAGTTTGACCGTATCGTTCTCAGAAAATAATATTATTTTAGGTATTTTTCATCTTTTTTCT
>JAJDHP010000060.1 GCA_030266245.1 Methanimicrococcus sp. OttesenSCG-928-J09 | reverse complement strand
CGCACAGCTTTTTCAAAATAATAAAAACAGACCACATTTTTAAAAATCTGTAAAAAAAAGAAGGGGAAATGAAAATAGAATTAATCTTCGACTTCAATTGTGTCGATTTTTTTGGGAAGGAAAACCGTCAAAACACCGTTTGCCAGTTTTGCCGTTGCCTTTTCCTCGTCAATTTGAACAGGAATATTAACGGAACCCTCGTATTTTCTATAAAATCTTTCGCGGCGGATGTAAATGCCTTCTTCGATATCTTTGAGACATTCGGCGCGAATCGTTAAGAGACGGTCTTGAATTTCAAGAGACACATCATCTTTTGTAACACCGGGCAAATCTGCCTTTAAAACAATATCATTTTTGCGCTCAATCAAATCCATGAGCGGCGTTTGTCTGAATTCGCCGAAAGCGTTTTCTTTATTATTCTTTCCGAGTGAAGTAATTTTATTAAAAATCTGATTCACCGAAGACTTCGATTCAGCCTCGGAATCAATTTCAGATTCGTTCTCTTTCGATTGTTTTTTCTGGAACGGATTCATTTCCCCTCATCCCTCCGATTCAATAAAACGTTTTGAATAAATAATTAAAATGAATAAAATAATAATTTCCTATATTATGTTTAGATAAGAAGGATTCGAAATATATTAATCTATTTCAAAATTATCGATTTTGAACCCTTCTTAAAATTGTTGATAGATTATTCTTTTTCATTTTTAACCATAATTGAAATCAGATTCGGCGCATAAACCGTCCCCATTGCCCCGGCTTTAACTGAATCTTCATCAAAAGTCTGAACGCCGTCGGCGTTTTCTTCACGCGTGTTATACAAAACAAACGGAATCGGATCGCTTGTGTGTGTTTTTAAAGCAACCGGTGTCGGATGATCCGGCATCACAAGAATTTGACACGGCTCATCCAGCGATTTTGCGTATTCCAAAAGAGGCGCGATGATTTTTGAATCCAAATCCTCAACCGCCTGCATTTTTTTCTTATAATCCCCGATATGACCGCATTCGTCCGGCGCTTCGATGTGAACGAAAACGAAATCCTTTGTTTTCAGCGCCTCAATCGCAGCATCCGCTTTTCCTTTATAATTCGTATCCAAAAAGCCGGTTGCACCTTCCACGTCAATGACATCCAAGCCGGCACAAATGCCGATTCCTTTGAGAAGATCGACAGCGGAAATCACAGCGCCTGTTTTTTGGTGAATCTTTTCAAACAATTCAAATTTCGGCGCGTTACCCTGTCCCCAAAGCCAAATGCAGTTAGCAGGAAGTTTACCTTCAGCAATGCGTTTTTGATTAACAGGATGATCTTTTAAAAGATGATAAGATGCCGCCATCATTTGAGTATAAACATCGGCAGCGTCAGCAGAAGCACTGTCGCCTTCTTTTCCTTTCGGGAAATAATCAGCTGCCTTTTGACCGGTAATATCATGCGGCGGCGTGAACATGCATTCTTTTCCGTAATCGTCTTGCGCAACCAGCAAATGACGGTAGCTGATGCCCGGATAAAATTTGAAATCAGCGTTTCCGAATTCCTTTTCAACCGCTTCAATCAGTTCTTTCGCTTCATCAGAAGAAATGTGACCGCCGCTGTAATCAACAATATAAGCATCGTCAAGCTCGGGCCCGTCTTTTCCGACAGTGCCGTCAGCGTTTCCGATTGTAATCAGGTTCGTTCGAAACGCCAAATCGTTACCGGTCAGCGTAACGCCCATGCTAAGCGCCTCCAACGGAGAACGGCCGGTGTAATAAACAGCTGGATCGTAGCCGAAAATTGACATGTTGGCGACATCGCTGCCCGGCGGATAACCCTCGGGAACAGTCATCGCAAGACCTGTCCTTCCGTTTTTTGCAAGATAATCCATAGTCGGTTTTTTGGCGGATTGAAGAATTGTTTTGCCGTCGAGTTCACTGATCGGCAAATCAGCCATGCCGTCTCCGATAATAACAATATATTTCATGGGAAGAGTGATGCCTTATTGTTATTTTAATTCTGTGTTTCAAAAAAATGTCCGGCGCTTTTTTGGTTTTTTAAAGCCGTCCGTGGTTTTTTGAATTCAATAAAAATGGAACGGCTCGCGCGCGGCTGGCGGCAGCCGCTAAAAATCGCGAAGCGATTTTTCAGTAAACACCGTCCTCCCACTGCAACCAGTAATCTGACCCGTTTGGAAGCAAACACCTCCCTCCAATCGGTAACTAAAACCTGACTCCAATCGGTAACTAAAACTAAAAATAGTTGCGTCTGACGCTGACCTGCGGCGGCGAAGCCATAAAAATTGCGAAGCAATTTTTCACAAACACCTGATGAAATCTTAGGCGGAGCCATAAAAATCGCGAAGCGATTTTTCACAAACACCACCCTCCCACTGCCCCGGAAAAATCGTGAGCCGCCCGAACGGGCGGCGGAACGATTTTTTTAAAGATGTTTCTTCAAGAAATTACGAATTTCTTCAGAATCATTCCAGCCGGCATCCAGCTTGGCAATGACTTCTTCGATGTCATCGCATTGTTTAAGAATCTCTTTCGCAGCATTCTGATCTGCAGATGTCTCAGCAAGTAAAACAACACTGGAAAGCGGATTTCTGATGTTGTCGACAACGGTTGCGAACTGCTGAATATTGGCTTCTAATCTTTCATATGAAATGCGTTTCATTTCCTCATCGCGTTTGGTTGAAGTGATATCGATTGCCAGCAAAACATATCCGGTGACATCTCCGTCTTCATCACGCGCGGCATTTGAAAGAATCTGCCAATATTTGTTTTTAAAACTCTTCAATTCGGAAGCCACTTCCTTCTTTTCAAGGAATTCTGAAAACATCGCTTCCGCCGACATTGTCGGAAATAAAATTTTTCCCATATCAATAATAGATTTGCCGACAATATCTGATTCGTACAAACCCGTTTCCGTATAAAAAGAGCGGCTGGCCCAAACGATATTACATTCTTTCGTCATGAAAATAACAATTTCAGGAACGAAATCCAAAATCATGTTCTTTTCAATATCTGTCTGCTTCGCAACGCCCTTAGCTTTTAAAACCTGATTAATCAGGCGCGCCAAAAGAACACCGAATACGAAACAAAGCAGCAGAATAACTAAATTGAAGAACAAACCCTGATCCGTTGTCAATGGTTCAAACAGGAAACCAAGAGCATCAGATGCACTTCCCGTCTCCGGACCTGCTGCAAAAAATCTAGACAGCAATTCCGCCGCAATAAACAAAACGCCAACCATGACAGATAAAATAATTACCTTGTATTCCAGCTTCATTTTAACCCCGTTTTTCTAAAATTAATAAAAAGACAAATGTATTTACCGTATTTAATATTTTCATAAAATATTATCTCGGAAAAACAATCTTCAATTTTTCATTTCATTTGTTTAGTTAATTGTTATTCAATTATTATCCAATTGGTTTATCTAACCGGATTATCCAATTGAATGTATTAATTTCTTTTTTTGTTTCTGATGTTATTTCTGATGGTATTTCTGTGTTTATTTCTATTTATTATTCCTATCTTTGTATTATTCCCATCTTTGCCTGCTGCGGGCAGCCGGAATCAAACAGTAAGGCGCGTTTCCGATTAAATCTTCCCGCCCCGCTGTTTCAAGCGCCTTTTGAATCATTTCCCGATTGTCAGGATTTCTGAATTGCAAAAGAACCCGCTGCATCTTTTTTTCTGTTCGCGTCACCGGCACATAAATTTTTTCCATCGTAAACGGATCCAATCCCGTATGGAACATACACGTCGAAATCGTCATTGGCGTCGGCGTAAAATCCTGAACCTGTTCCGTGTAACGGTTGTTGTCCCGAATATATTCAGCCATCTCAACAGCGTTTTCCATTGTACATCCCGGGTGTCCCGAAATTTGGAACGTGACTAAAAACTGCTTTAAGCCGAGATCCTTATTGACCTCTTTAAATTTCCTTTCAAATCTTTCAAACGCTTCACGATTCGGTTTTCTCATGGCAGCCGTCACATTATCACAAAAGTGCTCGGGCGCGACTTTCAGCTGACCGCCGATATGATGCGCACACAGCGTTTCCAAATAACCGTCATCTTGAATTGCCAAATCGAATCGGACACCGTATCCGGTCAGCACTTTTCTGACATCAGGCATCTCTCTCAGCTGCTTTAAAAGTGCCAACAATCGACTGTGACTGGATTGTAAAGACGGACATTTCTTCGGCACAAGACAGTTTTTATGCGTGCAGGCGCCGTTTTTCTCCCAGTTAGGACATGTCATCCCGTACATATTCGCACTCGGTCCGCCGATTCCGTTAATAATGCCGTTAAAATCAAAAGAAGATATAATCTGCTCCGCTTCCCTTATGATCGATTCTTCGCTTCTGTTGCTGATTGCTCGTCCTTGGTGCTGTGTAATCGCGCAGAAAGAACAGCCGCCAAAACAGCCGCGATGACTTGTAATTGAGTTCTTGACAACATCCAGTCCGGGAACGCCTTCTTCATAAGACGGATGTTCCAAGCGTAAATACGGCAGCTCGTACACTTCATCCATTTCCGCTTCAGTTAATCCTCTCATCGGCGGATTTTGAACAATAACTGTTTTCGGATGGGGCTGAACAAGCATTTTTCCGGAAACAGGATTCTGGTTTTCATAAATCGTCTTAAAGGCGCGCGCATACTGCTCTTTGTTTTGAGAAACTTCACTAAAATCGGGCAGTTCAATAAAAGAATCTTCTTTTAAAATCGGCGAATATTTCGAATGCTCTAAATCAATGCCGTCACGAAGGTTTTTCCACTCTTTAACAGGCATTTTCCAAACGGTTCCCGGGATTTCACAAACATCTGAAATCTTTTCGCCGGCATTCATTCTGTCGGCAATTTCTCTCATCTGCAGTTCGCCCATGCCGTAAACAATCAACTCAATCGGCGCGTCTGCAAGAACGGATTGGCGTACATCATTTGATAAATAATCAAATTCCGCAAAGCGGCGAAGAGATGCTTCAATGCCGCCGGCGATAATCGGAACATCCGGATATGCCTGACGAAGGCGGTTGGCGTAAGCAATCACGGCGCGGTCCGGACGCAATCCGGGCTGTCCGCCGGGGGAATACATATCGCTTTCGCGCTTGTAGAGCAGCGGCGTATAATTATTTACAAGAGAGTCGGCATTGCCGGCACTGACTGAAAAGAAAAGTCGGGGTTTGCCGAGCACTTCAAAAGCGTCTTTGCTTGTCCAGTCTGGCTGAGCGATAATACCGACACGATAACCGGCATGCTCCAGCACACGACCAATGATTGCGGTTCCGAATCCGGAGTGGTCGACATAAGCATCACCCGTGACAAGAATAATATCCAGTTCGTCCCAGCCTTTTTTCTGAGCTTCCGCTAAACTCATCGGTAAAAAATCGCCGGCTTTTTTTATTGCTTCCTGCCGGCGTTTTTCAAAAAAATGATTCACCTTTTTTTCGGATTGATATCCGTTTTCATCGTTTTTTTTTGACTCGAAACGATTGTTTTTATCTCGTCTGTCATCTTTTTTAGAATCGCTTCTCTTAAAGTCATTTCTCTTTGAATCGTTTCTTTGAGAGTCATTTCTTTG
>JAJDHP010000006.1 GCA_030266245.1 Methanimicrococcus sp. OttesenSCG-928-J09 | reverse complement strand
TTAATCGGTGTCGGCTTATCTATTGCAGTCGGTGTTTTGGCGGGGGCGCAGCCGTCTTACCGCGCCGCAAAAATGAATCCTGTTGAAGCTTTGAGGGATATTTGAGGATTTGATGAATTTGAGGATATTGGGGATCTGATGAGTTTGAGGATATTGGGGAGTTTTGAAGATATTTGGGAAAATAGGGGCGATAAGCAATGATCAGTATTTCTCACAGCGCTAAAATGGCGGTCGAAAGTTTAAAAAGTTCTAAACTGCGTTCGGGACTGACGGCGCTCGGTATTATTATCGGCATTGCCGCTGTTATTGCTACTTTTACGCTCGGCGCCAGCTTCGGGGCATTCTTTTCAGAGCAAATCAGCTCCAGCGGATCTAATTATGTAATGATTATGTCGACAAAGGAAAATTTATTTTTTGACCAGCAGGTTGACATTGTCCGCAATACACGCGGCGTTGTTGCTGTTTCTCCGATTCTGGGCGTTGACGGCAATGTGACTTTTATGGGGGAATCGCACGATTTTCGAGTGATAGGCGTGCTGGAGGATTACGAGGAAATCGGTGTCATTCCGATGTATGACGGCGTTTTTATCAGTGATCAGGATACTTCCGCTGTCGTTATCGGTAAAAAAATCGCTCAGGAAGAATATAAAAATCAAATCACGACACGCAGTTCTGTTGAAATTACTGTTTATAACAATGACACAAAGGAGTATGTCACGCAAACTTTCCGTGTCAAGGGCGTTTCCGGTTCTGAAAATACAAGTATTGTGACGGGTGCCGATTCAAATTCTGCCATCTATGTGCCGCTTTCGGTTTTAAAAGATCTTTCGGGCCGCGATGATTATCCGAGCATGTTTGCAATGACGGAATCGAATGAAACGGTCAAGGAAACGGATGCTGAAATTGAAAAAAACCTTGCTCGAAATTTGGGTGTTTCCGAGAGGAATTTGGATAACGATGATTTGATTCCTTTTATGACGATGAATCAGGTTGAAATTTTGGAGCAGGTCAGTTCAATGACTCAAACGATGCAGCTTTTCTTAATTGCAATCGGCGGCATTTCTTTGGTTGTCGGATCGGTCGGCATCATGAATATTATGATTGTGACGGTGACGGAGAGAACCAAGGAAATCGGAACCTTAAAAGCGCTCGGCTACACCTCTTCTGATGTTTTGATTCTTTTCATCATTGAATCCATTGTCATCAGCTTTATCGGCGGCGCGATCGGAACGGTTCTTGGCTTAATCATTTCTTACATCGGCTCTTCGTTATTGGGCATCAGCATGTCTTTATCGTACGGCGCGATTCTTGGCGCAATTTTCGTTTCGATTCTCATCGGCGTGATCGCCGGCGCTTATCCGGCGAAGCGGGCAGCAGATATGAATCCGGTTGACGCTCTGAGATCAATTTAATTTTTTTTGTTTTTCTGTTTCCGTTTTGTTTGTTTTTTGAAAAACCGCTCTCGGTTTTTTTCATTTTTTGAAATTTGTGCGGCTCGCGCGCGGCGGCAGCCGTGCGAACGGAATCGGTAAGGTGCATATGGCAAACGGTATCGGTAAGGTACATATGGCAAACGGTATCGGTAAGGTACATATGGCAAACGGTATCGGTAAGGTACATATGGCAAACGGAACCAGTAAGGTACATATGGCAAACGGAATCGGTAAGGTGCATATGGCAGCACGCGTTCGGCAGGTAAATATAATGAAAAAATAGAGATAAAACCGTAACAATAACGATAACAAAAAATAGAATAAATGAAAATCAGTTCAACAATTATTAAAAATCATTCTTTTTGAAACAGATTTTCAGCCGTTTTCCACGATTTTCTGACATAATCGGGCAAATCGCCGTGGTCTTTTACATAACTTTCCAAAAACGATTTCGTTTTCGGGTCTGACGGATAACCGCTTCCGAAATCAACGTTTTCCGCCTTTTTGATTTCTTCAATCAATTCATCACGGCGGGTTTTCGCCAAAATTGAAGCCGCTGAGACAACCGGACTGATCGCATCGGCTTTATGTTTTGAAACATATTCAACCAAATCAGCGCGTTCGCTGTATTTTTTGGCATATTCGTCATGAACGCGATTTGCGAACCGCGACTCTGAAACATCAGCGGCATCTAAATAAACAATCTGAAATGACTCTGCTTTCGTTTTTTCAGCCATTTCTGTCAGTTCTTCCATCACTTTTGAAAAACAGAGAACCATGATTTCATTCATCGTCATGATTTTACGCAAATCATCAATCTGTTTCGGCGACACTTCATAAACGTACCACGAAGCCGCGTATTTTTTAATTGAAATCGCCAATTGTTCTCTCTTTTTGGCTGTTAATTTTTTAGAATCGGCGACACCTAAAATTCTGAGCTTATTTTCCTGCTCCGCCGTTGCGCAAACACCGGCAATGCACATCGGGCCGATAACGGGTCCCTTTCCTGCTTCATCAATTCCTAATCTAATATCCGGCATCTTTCTCCTCCAATCCCTGCTATTTATATTGTCTTTTTATTTAGCCTTTCTTTTATTTTTGCAGTCTGTCTTCAGTTTCTATTTACAGCAATCATATCTTTGCTGCCATATTTTTCTGCTCATTCCATTTACTGCTGCCTTCTTTTTTGTTTATTTTTTGTTTATTATATGTACCTGCCAATACAAAACTAATTGGCACGGCTACCTTACCGATTCCGTTTTCCATATGTATCTGCAATTTTCCGTTTGTACGGCTACCTTACTGTTTCTGTTGCCGCTGTTACCTTACCAAATTCCGTTCGCACGGCTGCCGCCGCGCGCGTACTGCTCCGCTTTTCTTCAAATATTTGAAAACCGAACCCTGCTTCCATATTTTTATAAACTAATCAAATCGCATTTTATTGAAAAACCGAACCACATTTTTAATAGAAGAAAGACTGTTAGAGCTTTTATGACCCGCATTATTCCCGAAGGTGAGCGTTCAAACGAACCGCTGGATACGGAAAACATCATCCACCATCCGGATATGGAACGCGCTAATGAATGGATTGTAACCGAATACGAAATCCCGCAGCGCAAAATTTGTATTTTTGTTCCGTGCTCTAAAAAGAAACCTTATCATGAGAGTCCGTCTCATAAAAAATTCGATGAAATCATTTATTCCATGCTTGAAGAAAATGATGTTCATATTGTGACTTTCGGAACCTGCGGCGTCGTTCCGAGAGAATTGGATGTCGAATATCCGTTTATGAATTATTCATTCATGATGGGACAATGCAATGTCGCGAAAGTCAAACGCGATTTTTTGAAAACAGAAACCCAAAGAATTTCAGAATATTTGGAACGAACCAAAGACAATTACGATTACAGAATCGCTTACTGCATCGGTGATTTCAGAGAAGCGATGATGCGCGCGGCCGAAAAAACCGGCATTCCTGTTGATATTATTCCAAAAGAAGAAACGATTGAAAAAAACCTTCAGCCGAATAAGAAATTCATTTACAACAGCCTTTCGTGTTCTGATTATTTATCCGACTTTTCAAACGCTATTGTCAAAGCGATGAAAGAAACAGGAATTTCATGCAAAAATGATGTTGTTATCAGCGGAATAGTGGAAGAGATTGAAGATCCGGAAGGCACGGAAGACATAGAATGGTATGAACTTTAATTTTCATTTCTAATTTTAATTTTACCTTATTTCCGTCTTTAATTTTCACTTTTAATTTTCACTTTTAATTTTCATTTCCAAGTTTTCTTAATTTCCATTTCTAATTTTTCTTTATTTTTTCTTTGGTCACAATCTCTCTGATATTTCATTCTCTCTTTTTTGATTTTTATTGCATCATCATTTACTTAATTGCTTGTAATTTACCGAAACCTTCATAACATAGGTGTGCTTTTAGAACACCGTATCTCTTTTGTAAAAACGTTTTCCAATGGCGTTGTAATTTCTGTCAGGTCATTGAAATCATATTCTATTTTCAATTTTATAATCGAAACATTAAAATCTAATACCCTCTAATTATACAATGTGGAACTTACAGGAATGTATATGGAATATATTCCGGCAAACCCGTGATACCGATTGTATTTATATCCTGATTGGGATACTGTTGTTCCGCTAAACCGGTCGAAATGGGGATTTTCGGCTTACGGGATTTAAGACCAGCTTACGGATTTCGGGTTATTCTCAGTTTTCCAAAACCGTTACTTTTGATGTTATGGAGGTTACATCAATATGAAATCGTGTTTAATTGATACAATTTTCCTTTCCGATAAACGAAAGAATCTGCTCCTTCTTCTGCTTGAGGGGCCTCAGACATCTGACGATATCAAAGATAAGTTAAATGTCAACTGGGGCGCAATGATTCCGCAGATTAAAAAGTTAGAGGAATGGGATCTCATTACCAGTAAAGATCGTGTCTATTATCTGACAGATATGGGACGCGCAATCGCGAATAATTCTAAACGTCTTCTCAATATTCTTTGCGTTTATGAAAACAACCAAAAATATTGGGCGACACATGACCTTTCCGGCATTCCGGCACATTTGCTGGACAGAATCGGTGAACTCGGTCCCGCAAAATTGCTGGAGTCCGACTTAGCACACGTTTTTGACGCCAATAAAGAAGTGGTCGAAGCAATGCAGTCAGCATCATTCTGCATTACGCTGTCTAACTTCTTCCAGCCGCAGTACAATAAAATGTACAACAATATGATTAAGAACGGCTGCGACCTGACACTCATTTATTCCCAGTCCGTTTTTGAACGCATTCTCTCAGAATATGTTTACGACGGCACATCCGAAAAAGATGATGTAAAATTCCTTGACTGGAAAAAAGCAAAATTCTTTGTCATCCCGGATGGTCTCGGCATAACGGAAATTTCCGTGACGAATGAAATCGCTCTTCTCGGTCTTTTTGACAGCGATAACAGATTCGACTCCAGATATATCTTGAGCAGCGGAGATCGCGCACGAAACTGGGGAATCGAACTTTGCGAAGACCTTTCTAAAAACGGCAAAAGAATTGAAACAGATGTTAAAGACTGAGATTTCTCTTTAACATCATTTATTTTATCGTTTTTTAAATTAAATGTAAATTAAAACCAGCTGTTTTTATCTTCTTTTCATTAGCTGCTTTCCGTTTCTCATTCTATATTTCTTGTTTTTCAATATCTGTTTTTTAAAACACAGGGAATTGAAGTTTGTTTATTCGAATCCTTCTTCAATCATCTGCCTGCATTTTTCCAGATCTTCCTGCGTATTGACATTCATTGCCAGCCGCGGGTCATCAACAATATAATTGTAATCCGGCTGCTCGTTATTTATGTCGGAAGCATCTAAAATATTGATGCCGGTCGGCACAATCAATTTCGTATTTTTATGGAAAACCGTATCCGGGCGTATTCCGATTTTTTTGCACAGCGCAATCGGCACATAAACGGAAAGTGCCGGCTCTTCACATGTTTCGTATTTGGCAAGCACTTCGTCAATGACATCTGATCGGACAAGCGGTAAATCGCACATAACAACCATCACAGGACCGATTATCCCGGCGGCTTTGATCGAATAAATCATGTCGCCGACATAACTGCCTTCGGCAGCTTCAATCAAATGAAGGTCGGAATATTCATTTCTAATCAGCGTCTTCGTTTCAGGCGTTGCCTGCGTAACAGACACATAAATCTCACCGATTCCATCCGCACCGCGAAGCGCATCGATAATATATGAAATCAAAGGTTTGCCGTTTAAATCAATGCAGGACTTTTCACCGCAGCCCATTCGCTGCGCGAGTCCGCCGGCCATAATTAAAGCGTCCAAATCATCCCTCCGTATAACCAAGAAAGGATTACGGCAACTGCGGCGATTGTAACAATGCGGCCGACTTCATTTGCCGTTCCGATTCCGTCACCGTTGAGTCCTTCAAAGTGACGGTTGCTGATTTTTAATATAATGAATGCCGAAAGCGTTGACACAATGAGCGCGGCCAGACCAATTAAGCCGAGCAGCAGGAATGAAACAATCGCCGTGAAAATAAATCCGATTGTGAAATTCTTGCGGGTGCCGCCTGCAATCGTCATTGAGCCGAGTCCTTCGCTGAAGGATTTACCGAATGTCGCAATTGTCAGCATAGCTTGTTTACCATTTGTTTCGGCAGCAATCATCGTCAAAGCAATAAAAAACGCCGGCAACAATCCCCAAGCAAATGATATGCCGGCATCTGCAAGGCTTGAAACGATTAATCCTGTTATGCCGGTTATGATTGGATTTATGCCGATTCCTATTCCCGCCCTTGCTATATTTTCAAGTGCAGTCAGTGATGAATAAAAGAACAGCATAAGGAGCGCGGCAAAAGCAACGCCGCCGATGCCGAGCGCCATGTCTTTGAGCGCTTTTCTTTTCTTTTCAAGGGATCCGTGCGCGGTCATGCCGTCACCGAGGTCGGAAACGCCGTCTAAATGATTGAACCAAATGATTCCGTAAACGGCAAGCATAATTGCAATAATTGTCAGGGGTGTCGGGAGGACAATTTCCGCAGCGAATGTAATCATTCCGATTAAGATGCCGAGGCAGAATCCGACAATCGGATACATGTACAGGCGTTTCATTAAAGCGTCGATTCCTTCCATTGTAATGCCGACAGGAATGACGGACAAGAATCCGAAGCCCGCTTTGAATGCTTCCCATATTGTCATTTCTTTTCCTCCTCTGCTTCAAATATGGCGCGTGAATACATATTTGCAGAAACGCCGCCGAGCAGACCGCCGATAATGTCGTCCATAAACATGCCGAGGTCCTTTAAAATGCCGGGCTTGTTTTTATCGAATCTGACAAATTCGAATCTGCCTTTGCTGCCGCCGATATATTCTGCGACAGCTTCGCCGAGAATTTCGTCGGCAACGATAAAAGAGAGATCCTGCTCAAACGATTTTTTACTGAGACCCGGGAGTTTGCCTTTCTGCCCTTCTTTTTCAAGCAGAATCGCAGTATAAATCAAAAGCTGAAGGTTTGAATCACTGACGGCGAATTCAAATTCGCGTCTGAAAACGGCTTTGGCTTTTTCAACCGTTTCAATGCCGGGATGCGGTACATAAAACTCCATTGCCGTATTTTCCAAATCGGCGTAAGCAACCCCGACTTCTTCCAAATATTCAATAATATTTCGGGCGGCTTCTTCCTCAATAATGTCCGGCTGGTTCTTTTTAAAGCCGTCATCAATATTTGATAATTTCAAATTTCTCCCCTCTTCTCTCTCTTTTGTTTCTCTTTTTATGTCTCTCTTCTTATTTTAATCCCGTTTTTCTTTTATTTTTCCCTTCTTTCGTTTTTTCTTTCCCTTCTTTATTTCTATTTTAATGTCTCTTTAATAATTGATTCTCAAATCATATCTTCAAATAAGATCTGATTTTCAAATAATATCGATTCTTTCAAATAAAGGATATAAGCGGGACGATGTATCCGATCAGACCGATTAACAAACAGGCGGCAATTGCCGTAATGATTGATGTAATTATGATGAGAATCGCAACTCTTGAAATGTCTTCTGCTTCCGGTTCTCTGTATTCGTTTCCGATGATGTATGTGTCAGGTTTTTCGAATCTGATTTGGAGCGCGCCGGCAGCGGCAGCCATCGGCCAGCCGGAATTCGGTGACGGTGTCGTTTTATTTTCTTTTAGCGCCAGCTTAAATCCGTCAATCGGTTTGAATGCTTCCAAGCCGTTTCTGAAATAATTTGAAAATCCTGCGCCGACAGCGATAAAAGTCGGTGAAATTCTTGCCGGAATCCAATTCAAAACATCATCGAATTTCGCGGAAAACCAGCCGAGGTGGATATATTTTTCATTCTTGTAGCCGACCATGGAATCCAGTGTGCTGGCTGCTTTAAACAGGTAGGCGGCAGGCAAACCGAGCGGACCGAACACAACAAAGAAAAAGACAGGCGTCAGCATCGCATCAACATAATTCTCTGAAATAGATTCGATTACAGCTGATATGATTTGACTTCGGCTCAGTTTTGTTGTGTCGCGGCTGACATATGTAATGAGTTCCTGCCGTACAGTTTCAATATCATTATCCAGTTTCTTTTGAATTTCCTTTGCCGGCTGAACCATACATTTGATTGCGAATGTTGCTTTTAAAAAGGCAGCCTGAATCAAAATGCCGACAGCAAGCGGCATGAATTCCAAATGAGAAATAACAACAACCAGAACTGCAATAAGCACCGCGAACAAAATAACGGTGAGCGCCATTGCCGTTCCGTAAAGTTTTCTATGATTTTGAGGTGCTTTGGATTTTAAGAAGCCGATCAGCTTTCCGATCCAAACAACCGGATGGACAGCCGCAGGCGGTTCGCCGAATATCAAATCAATGAAAACGGCAAGCAGCAAAATTAAAATCAATTCTGTCGGCGTATAAACAAACGCATCGGCAAGGAACTGATAAAGGGAAGCAAACGCCGCGGATAATTCTAAAACCATGTCCTAAACTCCGGTTCAAAATTTAAGTTTAAATCTAAGTTTTACTCTAAATTTAAATCTAAGTTTTATTCTAAATTTAAGTTTTAATTTATTAAGCTAAATTCAATTTTTAATCTGAATTTTAGTTTTAAAACTAATAATCTCCGTTACACACAAACGGAATAGAGTTCGATTACAGTTTTGTTCCTTTTCCCTTTTTGGCGGGAGGATTTTTATCATTCTCTTCTTTGATTTTCCGGCAGAGCGCCAAAACGTGTTCTTCATCCCGCTCTTCCATTATCGGTAAAATGATCTCGTTCCATTCGGTTTTAAGAATATTTTCCGTATCGTCTTCTTCCATTAAGCCTTCCAGCATTCTTTCAACAACTACGGGAATGTGCGGAACGTAGCAGTCGACACAGCTCCAGACTTGTCCGCCTTTAGAGCTTTGGATGTATTTGCCGCCGCCTCTTTCGTCTTCACACGGATAGAACGGGCAGTAGCAGAAAGTGCAGTCTTGTCCTTCAAAGTGGCACGGATAGTATTCGCATGTCTCTCTTTTATTCTGCTGAAGACCATGTTTGTGTGTTGTCAGTGCTGATTTTAATTCTTTGTCGGCAAAGTCTTTCGCCCATTCGTCAAAAACGACAGAAACGGTTTTGATAAATCTCTCGTTTTCGGGGCGGGTTCTGACAGCGATTCTAATATAATTTTCATCTAATCCTTTAAATGAAATGCAATTTCGTATCAGGATGCCGTTTTTCGCAAAACGTTCGACGAGTTCTGTGGATTTAACGGTTCTTTCACTGATGTCGATAATCAAAAAATTGGTTGTTGCAGGTCCGGGTTTGAATCCCCAAATTTTGGAGAGTTCTGTTTTAAGGAAATTCGCTTCTTTTAAAATCAATTCTCTTGATTTTTGGAGATAGTCGCTGTTAACGCCGCCTTCCATGTTCATCAGCGCAGCGCCTACTTTTTCTTGAAGCTGACTGAGATTCCAGGACAAGCGCGCCGTGTTCAGCGCTGCTGCAATTTCGGGATGTGCTGCTCCGAATCCGAGGCGGATTCCGGGAATTGCAAAACATTTGGTTAAGGACCGCATGACAAAAACGAATTTGTGGTCGGCGACAAGGTCGCAGACGGATTGTTTCGGGTCGGCTAATTCGATAAAAGCTTCGTCCATATAAAGAACAGTTTCTGCCTGCTCACATTTTTCCGCCAGCAGGATGAGTTCCTCGCGTGTTCTGAGGACAGCAGTCGGATTATTCGGATTGCAGACAAATAATATCTTAGCGCCGATTTCTTTTAATTCGTCGACGGTAATTGTTTCAAGTTTTTCCTGCGGAATCGAAATGATTTCGGCATTTTGAAGCCGGCACTGTATTTCGTATTCTCCAAAAGTCGGGTACGGAATGATTACTTTGTCGCCGTCGTCTAAAACGCATTGGCAGAACAGACGGATAATTTCGGTTGATCCGTTTCCCGGGATTATGTTTTCTTTTGTCAGACGAACTTCGGAAGGAATTCCCGTGTTCAAAAAGTATGCTGCTGCTTCCCTTAACTCAACATATCTGTTATCGGGATAATTGTAGGCTTCAGTATAAGCTTCAGCGGCGAATTTCATATAGTCTAAACCGTATTCGGAATGATCAAAAGGCGTCATATACGGATTGAGATTGGCGCTGAAATCTAAAATGTCGCTTTCGGAAAGACCGTATTTTTCGGCGCTTTCTTTAATTAATCCCCCGTGCAGACAACCTTGGAAGCTCTGAATATGTTTTTTTAACGGACTCCGGCTCATGGCAATCTGATATTGAATTGGATTTTAACATATATTAATCTGTTCGTGCGGTTCATTTTAATTGTTTTTTTAACAGCGCCCATCGAAAATCGTAACCGTTTAAATCCAATCCGCTTTAAAACTCTTTTCTCTTTCTGCTTTTATTTTTCTTTTGTTTTGACATAACTTCTTTATCGGATGATTCCTTTTTTCTACCATGGCTCAATTTTCAGGAATTGTTTCCGACATCGACGGGACTGTTACGCATAATGATCGGCGCTTGTCGGTTGAAGCTCTCAAGGCGGCGCATATGCTTTCTGGAAGGATTCCTGTTGTTTTGGCTTCCGGCAACACGCTTTGTTTTACGCGCGCGATTTCTAAAATGATGGGGACGCGTTCTCCCTTGATTGCCGAAAATGGCGGTCTGCTTCTGCCGTCTTACGATGCTGATCCGATTATGGTTGAGCCCTGCACGGATGAATTAAATGCTGCGCTCCAGCTCCTTTTGGAGCATTTTGATTTGACTGTTTTTGATTCCCGCGACCGGGTGACAGATATTTCTTTTGCCAAAACAGTGGATAAAAACGAAGTTATTCCTTACCTCACTGATTTTCCGAATATTCATTTCGTTGATGCCGAATATGCGTATCATTTAACGGATAAAAATATCTGTAAAGGCGACGGGCTCCGAAGAATTGCTGAAATGATGGGTTTAAAATCCAAAGATTTTATCGCAATCGGTGACTCCAACAATGATATTGATTTGTTCCATGAATCCGGCTTCTCATTTGCCGTTGCCAACGCAACGGATGATGTTAAAAAAGAGGCGGATGTTGTTTTAAAAAACAGTTTCGGCGATGGTTTCGCGGAAATGGTTGATTATCTTCTTCAGAATGATATGATTGAATTGGAAGAAGAACAGCGCGATTTTTATGTTTTGTAAAAAATTGTGAGCTCGTTTTCCTTATTTTATTTCTGAAAAATGAGGGACGATCTCGTTTTATTTTTTAAAATTGTCGTGTACGCGCGCGGCGGCTGCTTGCGCAGGCAGCAGCAGTAAACGGCCAACGGTAAGGTAGCAAACTGTAACGGCAACAGTAAGGTAGCAAACTGTAACGGCAACAGTAAGGTAGCAAACTGTAACGGCAACAGTAAGGTAGCAAACTGTAACGGCAACAGTAAGGTAGCAAACTGTAACGGCAACAGTAAGGTAACAATCTGTAACGGCAATAGTAAGATAGCAATCTGTAACGGCAACAGTAAGGTAGCAAACTGTAACGGCAACAGTAAGGTAGCAAACTGTAACGGCAACAGTAAGGTAGCAAACTGTAACGGCAACAGTAAGGTAGCTGTGCTCGACACGCGTTCGGCAGGTGCATATAATTTAAAATAAATATGAATTAAAATTACAGCAGCGGCTTGAATTGCAGCAAATTAAAAAAGAGGCGTTTTGTTTTGAAAAGTTATGAAAAACAGGTGTTTCGATTTTTCTAAAAATTGAGGATGGGTGGGGCTGAAAGGCATTTTTACAAAAAAGGATCGATGTTTTTTCAAATTTGTAAAAAATGGTGCAGGACGCGCGCGCGGCGGCAACAGAATAAAATGTAAAAAGACCGATAAAAAAGACTGATATAAAGTAAATGTAAAAAGAGAAAAGAAGAGATAAGAGTGAACTCTTTTACTATTATCTCAACATGAAAGCTTTTGCTTTGTCTTTGTCGACAATGATATAGTCTTTGACGGCGCTGACGGCGCTGAACGGAATTAAGATATAATCTTCTTCTTTTTGGTATTTGGCAAGGTCTAAACCTTCGGCCGGGCTGACAACCAAATCCATAATAGATCCGGTTTTGGCATTAATGTGAATATCTTCAAGTATTCCAAGTTCTTTAGCGTCGGTGGACATAATTTTTTTGTTGTCAAGAAGACGCTTTGCGTAATATTTCATTGTCATTTCCTCTTTGAATTGTGTGAAAAATTTTGAATTTAAAATAAATTCTTTGCATTACTAAATTCACTTTTATTTTATATACATTTTCATTTCCGCGGACTATTTTTTGTTTCCGCTGTTTTATTAATTGTAAGCGGCGAAATAATCGCTGTCCGGCTCGTCTTTGTGCTTTATGAAGTCTTCCATCTTTTCATATTTCTCGTTGAGTTCTTCGCCGACAGACGGTTTGATGACTCCAAGCGCGGCATCGAAATCAGCGGCGTCAACGACTTTTGAATCCATGCTTCGGCGCAGCGCCGTCATCACAGCTTCACGGCAGACGGCTTCAATGTCCGCACCGGTGTAGCCTCTCGTTTGCTCAGCCAGGGTGTCAATGATCACATCTTCGGCGAGCGGTGTCTTTTTCAGATATATTTCAAAGATTGCTTTTCTGCCGGGCAAGTCGGGGACGCCGACATAAACCATTCTGTCCAAACGGCCGGGGCGAATCAATGCCGGGTCCAGCGTATCGGGGCGGTTGGTTGCGGCAACGACAAACACATCTTTCAAACGCTCAATGCCGTCCATTTCAACAAGCATTTGGTTGAGCGTGCTTTCCGCGACCGATCGTGTTCCAATAGAGCTGCTTTCGCGAGCGGTTGCAAAGGCGTCGATTTCATCGAAGAAAATAATTGTCGGTGATGCTTGTTTTGCTTTTCTGAAAATTTCCTTCATCGCTTTTTCAGATTCGCCGACCCATTTCAATAAAAGTTCTGTGCTTTTGATGCTGATGAAACTTGTTTCACATTCGTTGGCAACAGCCTGGGCGAGCATTGTTTTTCCTGTTCCGGGCGGGCCGTAAAGCAAAATGCCTTTCGGCGGCTCAATGCCGAATTGTTCGAATTTTTCAGGATATTTCAGCGGCCATTCCAAAGTTTCAATGATCTGCTGTTTTACAAGATCCAAACCGCCGATGTCGTTCCATGTTATTTCAGGAATTTCAACATAAATCTCTCGAAGTGCCGACGGTTCGCTGTTTTTCAATGCGCGTTCAAAGTCTTTGTTGGTGACGACAAGCGTTTCTAAAACTTCGTCGCTTAAATTCTCATCCATGTCAACCGTTGGTGCAATTCTTTTAACCGCATTAAGTGCCGCTTCACGGCAGAGGGCGGCTAAATCGGCGCCGACATAACCTTGTGTTTGCGCTGCCATCTCTCTAAACAGTGACTTGGCATTCATTTCATATTGGTCTTTGGCAGCTGCCAGCTTTTTCGTCAGATCATAAATGGCGGCTTTGTCTGTCGCTTTTGTTTTATCATCGGCGAGTCCGTTGTCTGCATTGTATTTCGCTGTTTCTTTAGCTTTTCTGAGCGCGGATTCAATTATTCTGATTTTCGGATAACCTTCAAGCGGCATAGCGCGGGCATGAATTCTTATGATTTCTTCTCTGCCGGCAGCGTCCGGCGCGCCGATCTCAATTTCTCTGTCAAATCTGCCCGGGCGGCGCAGTGCGGGATCGATTGAATTAATTCTGTTGGTTGTGCCGATCACGAATACTTGTGTTGTATCCATTATGCCGTCCATGACGGTTAAAATTTGGGACACGATTCTTCTTTCCACTTCTCCTGATTGTTCTCGTTTCGGGGCAATGGAGTCAATTTCATCAATAAAAATAATAGACGGTGCATTCTTTGCGGCTTCCGCGAAGAGTTCTCTGATTTTTTCTTCACTCTGGCCGTAACCGCTGCGCATAATTTCAGGTCCGGCGATGTAATAAAAGTTGGCGCCGATTTCGTCGGCAACTGCGCGCGCGATTATTGTTTTTCCTGTTCCGGGAATGCCGTGAAGGATTAAGCCTTTCGGCGGACTGATTTTTAATCTTTTAAAAAGGCGCGGCTGTTTCATCGGAAGTTCAACCGCTTCACGAATTTCCGTTAATTTATCGCCGAGGCCGCCGATATCTTCATATGAAATATGTTTTTTGCGGTAACCCTCCGCGCTTTTCTCAAATGAAATCTGAGTGTCATCTGTAATGACGACCATTGATTTTGACGGTGTCACTTGTGTTACCATGAATTCAACCGTCTGCTTTTTCATTTCCGGCTGGGAAACATCATTTAAGCCGATCATGTCTTTTCTGACGGGGACAATATCTTCTTTGACTAAGTAGCGCTCTCTTAAATTATAGCGAATCCGTTCTTCAATTTCGCTGTTTACTGTCAGTTTTTCTTCTTCCAGCGGCGCGACCGTGATCTTTTTGGCGGGAACCACTTTTGCTTTTCGAATCGTAACTTTGTCGCCGACTGTCACTTTTGCATTATATCTGATAAATGTATCAATCCGAACGGTATCGTCTGTTGATCCGTCTAAAATGTTTGCTTTCCAAACGCGGGCGACTGTCTTTCTTTCTCCCTCTATCTCAACGGGCTCGCCGACCGAAAGTCCCAGCATTTCCATGACTTCCGATGTCAGCGGAATGATTCCTTTACCGAAGTCATCTGTCGGATAAACTTTTTCGACTTCCATCAGCAGTTCATCGACTTTAGGCTTTTTAGAAACGGCCGGTACTTGTTCAGGCAAATCGGATTCGATAATAATTTCTTTTTTCATAGAGTTTCCCGCTTTAATTTTGTCGTCAGATTCGGTTTTTATTTCTTTTGCTGCGGCAATATGTGATTAAATGTCTCTATAATGCGGTTGCTATAATTTATTTGTTGTGTTCTTTATTCATTTTTATTCTTCTATATATTCTCTATCATTCTCTCTACTGCCATTTTATACTTCTTCAATCTGCACTGTTCTAAAATTTTAAATAGGATGAACTCAAAGGTTTGCAGCACATTGGCATCGTATATAAATATGTCACATTTTCTCAAAATCGAAATGAATAACACTGATTGAACCTATTTCACTCTAAAGAGGTAATAAATTATGGCAACTTCATCAATTCTTTATCCTGTCGTCCTTGATAAAAAGGCTTCAAAAAAGTTAAGAAAAATTATGAATTCGCCGATGACTCACGTAGATGATTTTGGTGATATCGATGTTTTTGAAGAAATCCGAAGAGGTGAAGAGCTTATCTGAATCTGATTATATTATTATTCGTTTTCGAAGTATAGTTAATGAAAAATTCAATCTTTGGCACCTTCAAAACCCTGATTCATCAAAACGTGTGTTTCGGCAGCAATTTGAAGCTGAGATGATTTACTTTTCAGATTTTTCATTTTCATATTTTTCATTTTCAATTTTGTTCCTGCCGCTTATTTTTAAAATCTGCCGTCATCAAAAGTTTTAAGATACCGTTCATTGAATTTACTTTTATGACTTCATCCGATCCTCTCTTCAATTCCGTTCCAAAACCTTTCCAAAATTTTAATCCTGCTGCCGCCGAAAAAATTATCATTGATTTTATTCAAAAAACCGTCAAAGAATCCGGTTCAACCGGTGTTGTTCTCGGTCTTTCCGGCGGAATTGACTCTGCGCTTGTCGCTGCGCTTTCTGTAAAAGCGCTGGGGGTCGAAAATGTGCATCCTGTTTTTTTCTACACTGATAATTTGAATGCAGACGAATTTGACTCTGAAGATTTGCAGGATGCTGTTCTTCTTTGCAGCAATCTCGGGCTGACGCTTCAAAAAATAAATATGTTCTCTTTATTTTCTGCCGCTCAATCTTCTTTTGATACAAATTCAAATGGCTCAAACGAATCCGTATCCGTATCATTTTCTGATATGAAACCCGATGATTTAATTTCATTCGGGAACTTGAAATCAAGACTCCGTATGTCTTTGCTCTATTATTATGCCAACCGCAATCATCTGCTTGTTATCGGCACGAAAAACAAAACGGAGCGCTTGACTGGATATTATACAAAATATGGTGATGGCGGTGTTGATCTCGATCCTATTGCAGATTTGTACAAAACCGAAGTTCGATTGCTTTCTAAATATATGGAATTGCCTGAATCTATTTTGAAAAAAGTACCGTCAGCCGGTTTCTGGAGCGGGCAGTCGGATGAAGACGATCTCGGGATTTCGTATGAGCAGCTGGATGTATTGTTGTATGAGCTGAATACCTATCAAAACAATTTTTCTTTTTTGGAGTCAACAAATCTTGAAGTTATTTTAAAAAAGACCGGCTTAACAAAAAATGAATACGAGTCGATACTTTCAAGAATCAGGGGAGCAGAACACAAGCAGAGGTTGCCTGATTTTCCTAAAACCTCTTGATATCGTTAATTTGAAAAAAACATAATAAAGTCAAAAGTTGGAAGGAATCTATTCACTATTTCGCATCCGACTAATTTTTGTCACCAGCTGTCGGAAAGCTGGGGATATTTGGGTCCGTTCTATTTTATTACAACCGCCTTCCGGATGGCGGCGAATAGAATAGATCTCCTTCCCGCTGTTGAATCTACAGCTGACTTCAAATACAATCTTTTATTATATTTACTTTATCAATTTATTCGAAATTCGTGGTTTCTTCTTATTTATTTGTACAAATCTCAGGACCACTGATAAAATATTTCTTATCAGACATAACTCTATATATAATAAGTTTAAAAATGGAATTGCTTCTCTAATCACATTTATAAACATTTGCAATTTGAAAATTTCGAAGCCTATAACAAGCATTAACATTAAGCATCAGGAGGTGAAAAAATGGCGACATCATCTTATACAGAACCCCTTGTCATTAAAAACAAGAAAGCAATCAAGGTATTAAAAGAAGTTATGAATACGCCAAAATCACACAAAGATGTGAAGGTGGATGTTTTTGAGGAAATCAGAAAATGTAATGAACTCATGTGATTCTTCTTATTTAGTTCTCAGTCTGGATTCTTTTATAGAAACCCGATTGAATGACGCATACCATCATGAACTCTGCACATCTAAAAGTGTATTTTGGGAAATGTTTAAAGCTGAGATATGTTCTCAGCTTTCTCATTTCAAATCAATGGATAGGGATCTGGAAGATTATATTCTCAGTGGAAAATTTATCGATTTTGAACGAAAACATTATTGTCGTAATTATTTCATTCTTTCTTCCGAACCGATCGAAAATACTAAATGTAAAATCTGTGAGTTCGATTTTGAAAATTGTAATAAGTGCTGTACTTTTAAACTGAAAACGGATCGACATAAGGTATTGGGTTACTTTTCAATTGCCGGTAAATCTACGAATTTGATTAATTCTCCGGAATCTCAAAAGAAATTAAGCAGATTGGTGAAGTTTTCTTCTCATCGTCTTGAGTTTGTTGAAACATATCTTGTCGGACACCTATCAAAAAATTTCCATGACGGGTATGATGCAGAGTTGTCAGGCGATTCAATTTTTCCGCGTATTTTTGCTTTGATTGAAAAAGCCAACAAAATTATTGGTATTAACGTTATTCGTGTGGATTGCTCAGATAATAAAAATCTCATAAAATTTTATGAAAGGCACGGATTTAGAATTCTTCCTTTGAGATCGAAATCCGGGAAAAAAGATATGAAGGGTTCTAAAAAATTAATTACAATGGTTCGCCAAGTCCATTAATCTCAATTCTTTTTCTTTTTCTTCAATTTCCCTCAATTTTCTTCAATTTCCTCTTAACCAATCCAAAACAATTTCATCGACACAATTAAATGACTTTACGTCATTTTTCAAATTCATAACAAAAAATGTCGAAATTTTGGTCAAATTTCGTTCTTATTCACTCAATTTCACTCTAAAATCAAAAGCAGTCGAAAGCTTCAATTCAGTCGGAAGTTTGACCGCACTCAAAAATCCTTGTCGTCGATTATCGACTTATCAATCGTTTTAAAGTGAAATTCTACCCCTATTTTTATTTAAGTGACCGCAAAAGTTTAATAACCCTTTTGTCAGTTTTATCCTCTGTATAAGCTCGGGTATTCGTGACTATCATTGAATCCGCTAAAATTATTCAAATTTTCGAATAATTTCGGATATTCTAATGATTTTCGAACACATTTCGACAATTCGTCAAATTTCGTTCTTTTCGAATGCAAAGCCCGTGTTTACCATTATAATATGGAGGAAAAATAAATGCAAATGAAACACTTATTAGTGGCATTACTTGTTCTTCTTGCTCTCGTCGGAACAGCTGTTGCAGCCGATAACACTGCAAAAGTTAGCACCGTTGAGATTAGAAGCGCAATCATCCACTATGGCGACGCAACTTCTAAAACAATTAACTATGCTACTTTTGCTGCAGCAGCACCAGGTGATGCATGGTTAATCGATGCGTCCACATGGGCAGGTCTTTACTACGACCTTGACAACAACCAAAAAACTGAAAAAATCGCAATTAAAACGAACGGCACTGGCGTTGATATTAAATACCAGACCGCTCCCGCTTTCAAAGATTATGACTACAACTGGACCTATGCAGAGGGCGTTAACACCTTTGTCAATGGTTACGCAATCATCGGTTTCTTCGCTGAACCGTATGTTGCTATCGGCAAGAAAGACCTTGCACGTCAAGTCGGTGCGGCTATCCCCGATCCTGTTCCCGGTGTTAAAGCAAACAAGATTGCAAAACTTATTCTTGATACCGATGAAAAATACACCTTAAAGACAGGTGCAACCCTTGAAATGGGCGAAGGTTACTCACTTATCGTTGACCAGATCGATGTTGACGGTAACAAAGCATACATCAAACTCATGAAAGATGGTAAGGAACTCAACTCCAGCATTGTCACAACCAGCGGTAACGTTGGCGGCGACTGGATCTTTGAATTAAACGTTTTGAATGAAAACAACTCTCAGGTTATGAGAGTTCACGTTAAAGACGTTTTCCAAGGTACACAAGACAGCCTTGTTGAAATCGAAGGTCTTTGGCTTATTGACTACTTAAACGCATTCGAAGTTAAATCCGATGTTGACTACGGTAAATTCGAAGAAGCAGGTGTCGGCACCGACAAATTGACCTACGAAGCAACAGGCATTTCCTTGTCTTCTGATTTGTCAACTGATCTTGGTCGCGGTATCTACTTGAAGACTGAGAAAGAATTCTCGGCAGCTGGTCACGTTCCTGGTGCTGATAAAGATAAATTCTATCTCTTCAAAGAATATACAGAACCTGGCGTCTATGAAGTTCGCAGCAGTGTTGTTAACTATGATGCTGGTTTAGATGGTGCTGGTCTTCTTACAGGTAAGTTCACCTATGAAAACTTCGCAGCTTTCTACTACGACATTGATGCAAATGTTTTTACTGAAACAATGACAATCAAAAGCGCCGCTGATGGACTTGTCAAAGATAAAGAATTAACATATACTACAAAACCTGAACAGGTTGGATATGACTACGATTCTAACAACTGGAATGGCCAAAAGTACTTTGTTATGGGTCTCTTTGGTGAAAAATACGTTCCGTTGAACAAAGTTGATGCTGACGGTAAAAACGCTGCAATGAACAAAGCCGAAAAGATGGCAAAACTCATCATGGATAATGATGACAAGTACACATTGAAGACCGGTGCAACTCTTGAACTCGGTGAAGGCTATTCAGTCATTGTTGACCAGATTGATGTTGACGGTAACAAAGCTTACGTCAAATTAATGAAAGACGGCAAGGAAATTAACTCCAGCATTGTCACAACCAGCGGTAACGTCGGCGGCGACTGGATTTTTAGACTCAATGTCTTGAATGAAAACAACACTCAGGTTCTCAGACTCCATGTTAAGGACGTCTTCCAGGGAACTGAAAGCAGCCTTGTTGAATTCGAAGGTATTTGGCTCATGGACTACCAGAATGCAAAAGAACTCAAGACCGATGACAAATACGGTCTTCTTGAATTCAAGTCCGGTGGTACCCAGTTGGACTTCGAATCTGACGGTTCATTTACTATCCAGGCCGACATGGACAAACAGATTGCCAACAACATGTACTTGAAGGCAGCTGACAACACTGATGCACTTGGCAAGAACATGTACTTCTATGTTGCAATGGAAATCGAAGGCGACGGATCCCAACCCCCGGTTGACCCGACACCCACCGAACCCACACCCGAACCCACACCCACTGAACCTACACCCACTGAACCCACACCCACTGAACCCGAGCCCACCCCGGAACCCCCGGAGTCCTTCTGGTCCAAATACATGTGGTACATCATTGGTGCAATTGTGTTGATCATCATCATCGCAGGTGCAGCATACTACTTCATGGTCTACAAGAAGCAGGCATAAGTGAGTTAGAACGATTTAAACAATTAAGTTGAGGATTTTCGAATCCTCTACTTATCTTCTTTTTTTTTAAAATTTAAAAATTGAATAGCGATAGCTTTCGTTTCTTGGTCTCGTTTTTGTTTCTTGTTTTTGTTTCTTGTTTTTTCTTGTGTTATATCTTAGTTATTTTCTTGTATTTCCTTCGATTGTCGTCGTTTTGATTCTATATCCTGTTTTTATTTCGTCTGTTCTATTATCCTCAAAATTATTTTTTAAAATCAATGTTTTGGGATTATATTGTATTGGTTTTATATTTTCGCTATGCGTCGACACGTTTATATTGTTTAACTCTTTTTTTGTTTTATAATTCGAATAGTTTTTTTCGAATTTGTATTATGCATCGTTGTTTCTAACAATCATTGCATAATTTTATACCTTTAATTATCGGGTAATTTGTCTAAAAACAGTATTGGAGATTGAATTGCCGAATATAAACGATAATTAAATCGGGTGTGTTACGGGAGTTTAAAAATGAAAATTAAAACCAAATCTTTATTTGTTGCATTAAGTGCACTGCTTGTCCTGCTTTCATTAGCAGGTATGACATGCGCAGCGGAATCTGTTGAAATCCGCAGTGAAGTTTTAGAATATTCCTTCGGGTTTGGAGATTATATCTCTCCGAATACTTGGGCCGCATTATATTATGATGTCAAAAACAATGCTCACACCGAGGAACTTTATCTCGCTGATTGTGAAGTTGAATGGGACGACGGACCTTTTTTTGATAAAGATGCGCCGTTGGCTCCGGGTCATGTCGGGATTGTTTACTTAACGATTCCTGCTTTTCAGAAATTTGAGTATGATTGGTCTATTTTAATTGATAAACCCTTTTTAAATCTTGAGTCTATGGAATATGACACCCAAAAGGTTTCTGTTCCTGCAGGATTTGCCGTCATCGGTTTCTTCGGCGAGCCGTATGTTGCGCTCAGCGATGATCAGATTACAGGCTATCATGCAGATGAGTATTCATTCTTTGTCGAAGGATATGATGATTATAAAGCAAATAAAATCGCGCCGCTTGTTGCAAACGACGATTCAAAATTTACTTCTAAGGCCGGCACTACTCTTGATCTCGGAAACGAGTATTCACTTTTCATCGAACAAATTGATGTCGAAGGAAACGAAGTCCATTTGATTCTCATGAAAGACGGTCAGCAGCTGAAGAAAAATATTGTCAATACACAAACCTCAAAAGACTGGATTCTTAAAACAACCGTCTTAGGTGACAAAGACAGACAAGTTTTACGCGTTCACGTCGACAGCGTTTTCAGGGGAACCAAAGATGACTTGGTTACAATCGACGGACTTTGGTTTGTTGATTATTTGAATGCCTTTGAAGTCAAATCAGATGTTGATTACGGAAAATGGGAAGCCGCACACATTTCGTCAGAATCTCTTGCTTATATTGCAGAAGATGTCGCACTGAGCAGCGGTTCTGTAATTCCGTTGGGTAAAGATTGGAACATTCGTGTCCAAGACGGTTTTGAAGTTCCTAACGTCAACAAACTCAACGAACCTCAGAAAATCGATGAAATCAAGAGGATCGATAACTCTCCTGAAATCAAAATGGATCTCGCTTACAGATTACCCGAGCTCAACAACAGATTCTACCTTTTCAAAGAATATACTGAGCCCGGCAAATATGATATCAGAAGTTCAATTTCCAAATCTGTCGATACTCCTCAATATGTCAGTTCTCCGATCGATAATGATTTCGTAGTTATTTCCAATCCTTATATCGGTCAGGACCTTTCCGACTATGATGTTCCCCCTCTTCCCAGTCCTGTCGAGCGTGTTTTTTTCCTTCCCGACGGGGTTTATACATACCGCAATTTCGCTGCTTTCTATTATGATATTGATACGGATTTGTCAACCGAAGTGTTAATTGCCATTCCCCAATCTAATTATGGCGGCAGCCAATCCTTCTTAAAAGAAAGCCCTTCATTTATGTATCTGACAACCACTGCGCACACGGATTACGAATATGTTCCCGGCGCAGGATTGGATGAGAATGATAATTTCATTGATTCATGGGACTCCGGTTATGATATCATGGGTTATTTCGGTGAAAAATATGTTCCGCTGAATGTTGTTGATTCAGAAGGTTTCCACAGGCATGACCGCACGAAACTTGAAAAATTCGCGCCTTTGGTAACAGACGATGACACAAAATACACTCTTACTGCCGGTGGTTCTCTTGAACTCGGAAACGGCTATTCACTCCATGTCACTCAAATTGATATCAAAGGAAATAAGGCGGATCTTGCACTTTACAAAGATAACGTACTCATCACGTCTTCTATTATCACAACATCATCAGGCGGCGGTTCCGGAAACTGGATCTATAAAGATACGGTTCTGAATGTTAAAGATGTTCAGCTGATGAGAGTTCATGTCAAAGACGTGTTCAACGGCGGAAAAACAAACCTTGTTGAAATTGATGCCGTTTGGCTGACCGATTTCAAAAATACAACCGAATTAACAGCAGGCGATGAAGTCGGTTTGCTGGAATATAATGGTTCGCTCCCTCTTGCTAACATTATTCCTTCCCGCAGGAGTTATTCTAATTTGGAAATGCCCAATTCTGAAAGTATTCTTGTTTTCTTCCTGAAAAACAATTTAGCAATGACCGACGAGATGGATGTTGCTATTGCAAACAGTATGTCTCTGAAAGCATATGAGATCAATCCCATACCGAATCCCATTCCAACACCCGGTCTGCATGTAACGAATGAAGACACAAGCGGCTTCAAATATTATTTCTATGTCACAAGAGAAATCGGAAACTTATCTTCCGATAACGGCGGAAATAATAATGGAAACGATGTTAACGGCACTGGTAACATTGACGGCAGCAATGGCGACGGAAATAATAACGGCGGCAACAGCGGCAGCAATGGCAGTGGCAGCGGTACTATCATTAATCCTGATAATGAAGTTCCGAAAAAGCCGCTTCCATTTGGAATGAGTGCATTGTCTGTGTATTTCTTCTTCCTGCTGCTTTTAATTATTCTTTGCCTCCTCTATCTGAGGTACAGATCTCGAAAAAAGAAATCAGGTCTTAACTAAGGATGCAGCTAAGAATGTAACTAAAAATGTCTAAGAATGTTTTAAAGGAAAGGGCTTTACTCTTTTTCCTTTCCTTTTTTAATTTTAGTTGTCGTCAATTATCGACTGTTTTATCGTTATATCGTGTAACAGATTGCGTTTTTTAAAATTTATGACCGCAAAACTTAATAAAGGGTTTCTCGTGATTTGCACTTATACCAAGCACGGTAATGGTGGTTATTTAATTTTTCAGTGATTCGTTTTGTTTGATTGATTTTTCAAACAAATCATATCTGGAAGGTTCCGTGCTTGACGGATTCAGGAATATAAAGGGGGGATTTGTTTGAGCAAAAATGGACTTCTTATTGCAGCCGTTTGTATTTTCCTGCTCATTGCAACTGCAATGGCGCTTGAAAATAAACAGGCCGGCGAAAATTTTACAAGTCAAGAATATTTAAATGCAAAAACAATCGAATCAACATCATCCGATTCTAATGTTGAAGATGATGAAGCAGAAGGATATCTTCTGCAAAACAACCCCGATCGGTGGACGAGTATGTTTTCAGCACTTCAACCCTATTCGGGAAATGAAAGCCGATGATGGTTTTCAAAAAATTCAAATATTTTCTACTAATATAATTTAAACCTTTAAAAAATTAAAACAAAACAAACAAGTGATACAAAATGAAAAAAAGCATTTTAATCGTTTTGTTGGTTGCTTTCCTCGCTATCGCAGTCGGTGTTTCCGGCTGTTTGAACAGCGGCGATGACAATTCAACTGACAACAACACAACCAACAATTCAACACCCGCCCCGTCTTTTAACGGCAGTATTGTAACCATTGATCCGGTTCCGGCAGGATATGAACTTCTCGCTGTTAAAAATGTGACTGCAGATTCTGAAAATATTGACGGAATCAATGACGCACTCATTGGCTTCGTTGGTTACTACGCCAAAGGTTCATCCAATGTTTATCTTTCTGTTTTCCAGACTGAAAGCAACAAGTCCGCTGAAGGATATGTTCAATCAATGATTGATGCTCATAAAGAAAAATACCCGCAGAGCAACAATGTTACAACCGTTACAATCAACGGTCACGATGCAACATTGATTACTGAAACAACAACCGCCGGCGGATCTACTGTTGAAAGATATACACTTGCATGGGCAAACGGCAGCAACCTTGTTGTCCTTAACGGTCCGGCAACTTACGGCGAAATCAAAACAATTGCCGAAGCATCTAAACTTTAATTAATTTAATTTAACTCAGATCTGAGGAGTTTTCTCCTCTTTTCTTTTTTTATTTCTTTTTTCCCGTTTCTTTTCATTCATTGTGATTTTTATGGCAAAACATTGGTATCCTATCTTTTCATCCGAAAAATGTCTGCATTGCGGCACTTGCATTCTCTCTTGTACTATGGAGAATTTAGACATATCAGAATCCGAATCTGTACCTGTTTTGATTCAACCGGAAGTGTGTCCTGTAAACTGTTTTGATTGCGTCAAGTCATGCAAAAATTGTGCCGTTGGAATTCTCCGCCCTGCTAAACCGTGTGACTGCTGTTCATTCTGAATATAGCTCTTTTTCAACTTGTCTAAAGTTTGTCTTGGACATTCGGTTAATATATAATAACCACAGTATTCTTTTGATTGATTTTGATATGCAGGTCAATCGTTTTTAATTATGGTGGGGTTACTTATGAAGAAAATGACAATACTCTTACTCCTTCTTGCCGTTTTTATCGCGGTCGGCGTTTCCGGCTGCTTGGGCGGCGATGGCAATACAGACAATTCGACAGACAACAATTCATCAAACAATTCAACCGGTTCTGATGATGACTTAAATTACAGCACCAATATCGTTACAGTCCGCGATCTTCCCGCAGGATATGAATTTTTATCTACGCAAAGTGTCAAATCACACGGTGAAGGGCTTGGGATCACAGATGTTCTGTACGGTTACAGAGGGTACTATAAATTTTCAAACGACAGCGTCAACAATGCAACCGTTTATTTCTATTGCTTTAAAACAAATTCAACCGATGACGCCGCCAAATATTATCAGCAAATGAAAGATTCTTATGAATCCGATTATTCAACGGCGAATGTTTCATCCATAACCTTAAACGGTCACAGTGCAACAAAATTCGTAACTGTTTCAGAAGACGAAAGCGCATCCGGTCCGAATATGATTGCCTGGACACGCAGTAATTTAATCTTTGTCGTGAAAGGACAAGTCAAAGGCGAAACGGATTATGCAACAATTGAGTCACTCGCCGTTGCTTCCGGTCTTTAATCTCTTTTAATTCTTTTAATTTTGTTTTTAGAGAATTCATTTCTCTTTTTTATTTTCTTTTTCCAAAAGCGGTCGGTTGTTTTTATTAAAACTTCTTAAATCTGTGCGGCTCACGCGCGCAAGCGGTCGGACTGAATTGTTTTCCTGTAATCGATAACATTACAGCGACGGCAGCCGCTAAAAATTGCGAAGCGATTTTTAAGTAAACACCGCCCTCCCCCTGCAAACTGAAAACTGACTCCAAATGGTAACAGCACCTGACTCCGCTATGGAAACTGCAGCCTGACTCCAAGCGGCAAATTAGTTTCGCATTGGCAGGTGCATGTAATTAAAAATAAAAATGAAAAGTCAACACCGGATTCTAATTATTTAAAAAAATGCTGCAGTTCGCGCGCGCAGCAGGCAGGAGCTAAAATCCCTCGTTTTTGTCTGTTCCTGTTTCAAAATCTTTTATATTATGATTGAGTATTAATTTATGATTCAATAATTGCGAGGATATTTATGAAAAAATCGTTTTTATTTTTGATTATTCTTGTCGCTGCTGTTTTGGTCGGTGTTTCCGGCTGCTTGGGCGGTGACGATGCAGACTCTGATAATAATTCTACAATTATTTCAGAACCGCCTGTGAGCGAAACAAACAATTCTTCGAATCAATCGAATGCAACAATTATTACAACTTTCAACGGCAGCGTTGTTACGGTCAGTCCTCTTCCGAACGGTTTCACCCATTTGGCAACCCGTTCCGTTAATGCAAACAGTGAAAAAATCGGCATTTCTGATCCGATTATCGGCTACAGAAATATGCTGACTTATGACAACAGCAATGTCTATCTTTCCGTTTTCAAATGCAGTGGAAATAAAACTGCGGACGATTACATTCAGGAAATGATAGCGTCTCATGCTGCTAAGTACGGCGGCGACAGCACCATTTCGACCGTTCAGATTAACGGTCACGATGCAACCCGATTTGAAGCGACAGTTCAAGAAACGCCGCAGGAAGGCAGATACATGCTGGCTTGGACAAACTGGACCGGTGATGTATATGACGACAGTTATTTGGTTGTCGTTTACGGACAAACCAATTATTCCGTTATCAAAGAACTTGCTGAAGCTTCCAATCTCTGATTCATATTAAATTTTAAATTTAATTTGATTTTATTTTTATTTTTTTCTTTGATTCAGTCGGTTTTCAAATGCCGGCCGCTCTCAAAAACAATTACTGTGAGGAACCGCAAATGAAAAAAAACATTCTTGTTATTCTGCTTCTGGCAGCTGTTTTAGCAGTTGGTATTTCCGGCTGTTTGGGCGGCGATGATGATGCCAATAACACAACGAATAATTCAACCAATAACTCAACGAACAATTCTACTGATAATTCTACAAATAATTCAACTAACGGATCCGATTCCGGTAATTCCGGTGAATCCAAACCTATTCCGACATTTGATGCTAATTTAACTTTGGTTGACCCCATTCCCGCAGGATTTACTTTTTTGTCAACAACAACCGTTAAATCTCACGGCCAGCACATCGGCGTTACTGATGCGCTTTACGGTTACCAGGGCATTTATCACTACGGCGAAAATGAAACATCTGTATTTTTAACATATTATGATGTCGCGATTGCGAATACAACAAAAACATCTGAAGATTACATACAGATGATGAAAGACAATCATGCTAAACAATATGGCAGTGACAGCAAAATCTCTACCATTCAAATCAATGGTCACGACGCAACATTATTTGAAGCAGCAACCGATGAAGTGCCTCAGTACGGCAGGTACATGATTGCTTGGACACTCGGCGACAACATGTTTGTTACAGTGACCGGCGTTGTTGACGAATCAGTACTGGAGTCGCTGGCAACAGCTACAGGTTATTAAAAATAGAATTTAAACGGATGGGATTTTTCTCTCATCCGCTTTTTTAATTAAAGAATCCGGCAAGCTTCATCAAAATCAAAACGGTCATCGCGCGGATGCAGTTTGCTTTTATCGCCGATTCCGAGGTTGCATAAGAAATTGGATTTCCATCGCCTGTCGGGGAAAAATTCTTTGTCAACACCGGCATTGTCAAAGCCGCCCATCGGTCCGCAATCCAGTCCGAGTGCGCGTGCTGCAATGATTAGGTAGGCGCCTTGCAAATCACCGCTTAAAGTCATGGCTTTGTCGGCAAATTCTTTGTTTTGAGAGAAGAATTCCAAATAATCACCGTGGGGATAAAGGCGGGGCATGAATTCATAAAATTTTGTGTCATAGGCGATGATGACGGTAACGGACGCTTCTTCTACTTTTTTAACATTGCTCGGGTCCAAATGCGGGATCAGTCTTTGTTTTGCTTCATCGCTTCTTAAAAAAAGAAAACGACCGGCTTGGCAATTTGCCCAGGTCGGCGCCGTTTTCAATTCGTCGTAAATCTGAATCAGTAAATCATCGGAAATATCCGTTTTCTCAAAATATTTGTGGGTTCGGGCTTCATCGAAGATGACGTCCATGGAGTTTTTGTCAAGTTTCATTCCATTCCTTCTTCTCGTTTTGTGAATTTGATTAAAGTTTGCTGACGGCGTTTTCCGCCTGCTTCATAATTTCCGGCTTAGATTCAACCGCACCGGCTTCGTGAACGCCTTTGGCGATAATAATATCAGCGATTTCAATGCCGATGTACTCAAAACTGTCTTTAAACATTCCGACAACATTTGCCGCTGTTTTTTCTTCCGTATCTTCCATCGGAATAACCAAAATGACTTTTTTATTTTGGAATGTCTCGCGTGAGAAACCGTACCATCTGTCAACGAATACTTTCATCTGCGCGGTCGGTCCCCACCAATAAACCGGGGTTCCGAGAACCCAAACGTCGGCTTCCTTCATTTTCTCTTCCAACGCCTGCATATCATCCTTCTGAACGCAGCCGCCTTCTTTTTTTCGACAGGCATCACAAGCTTGGCAGAATTTAATATTCGCTTTGTTCAAAGCCGCGTATTCTGTATCAAATCCTTTCTCTGCCGCGCTTTTTAAAACTGTCTGCACTAAAATGTCCGTGTTGCCGTTCTTGCGGGGGCTGCCGCAAAAGCCGATTATTTTTGTCATTTTTTCCCTCTCTGTCTGTCTTTTTGTTCGTGTTTTTCCGTTTTTAATAACTCAATCCTATCAAGCTTGGATTTTATTTATATCTTTATTTTCTCCAATCTTTAAACCCTTCTTCAAATCCTTATTGAAAAAACGCCTTTTCAATCAATATCTTTTAATATCAAAATGTCTATTCTAAGTCATTCGACTGCCCGGATAGCCTAGTCGGTTGGGGCGCCAGACTCATAGGGAAATAAATGACGGCGTCTTGTTGGAATTTCAAAATTCCTGAGACATCTGGAGGTCGCGTGTTCGAGTCACGCTCCGGGCACTAATTGGCAGTTCAAGTCTATACTTGGGCTGCCTTTTTTTATTTATTTTTCATTTTTTAAATGTTTTACTTTTTCTGTCTTCTTTAGTTTTCATAAAATCCTATCTCGTTTTTGAGTTTTGAAAATGCAGCAATTCGCGCGCGTTGGCAGCATGCAAACAGAAAATAGAATTGATAAGAATCTGTATTCATCAATAAAAATTATAAAAAATGAAAAAGTAAAGAAGGGTTAACTTTCTTCTTAATGTTTTTAATGAATTCTTGCTCTCTGCCAATTTGACAAAACATTTTTGAATTTGGCAGATTGAAATGCCGGCTCAATATTATATTCTACTTTATTTTTACCGGATTGATTGGATTGAATGACATCCGAAGCAAACACAAATATACTGATAATAAATATCGCAGGCGTCCATTTTTCTTTATATATTCTTGAAAATTCAAATACACTGTATGCGAATGCTGTTGCTGCTAATATTACTATCATTACCGGTTCTGTATCTGTAATTTCTGTGAAATTAATTACAGCAGCAATCAATGCGAATGAAATTACAAAACTCATTAAAGATACTGTGAAGAGATACCCGAGAATAAATAACGAATCATAAATGAAACTCTTTAAAGTGTATTCTTCTTTCATTTTTCCGCTCCAATAGTCAATTTAATTGATTTTTCTTAAATATCTGAGAATTTAAAGATTTAAATGCTGATACATGATACTTTACTGCTGATCTCATTGCCGTACTCTTTGCGTATATCTTGAATTCCATGATATGTGTTAAATCCATAAAATACGATGATGACTACTGAGCTTGTAATACTGAGTACAAGTCTGAATACTTTATACAGCAAATAATTCTGCATACTAATCCATTCTAAAATTTTCAAGATCGTCAGATCAATTGCGACCATACCTAAAAACAGCAACGTACAATAAATCATGCCCGATATAATAATTATAAAACATGCATGATTTTTTGAAATTGCCTGTTTTGTCGTTTCATCCAATCTTATAATTATCTCTCCATCCTGTAATTATCGAATTAAACGAATCGCAAAGGTCTATGAATACAAATTGATATTGTTATATTAAACTTTTTTAATTTCTTTTGAATATCTAAAATTGGCTGCAATAAAATTAGTTCTAATAAAAATTGATGTATTAATAGTAAAATTGATTGAATCTGGTAAAATTGATTGAATAGATCCGGTAAAATTGATTGTAATAAAATTTGGAAATATTTTGATTTTCATTATCTGCTGCTTTATTTGATTGTTTAATACTCGAAATCTCAAAACCGAAATGTCATATCTTATTTATATTATCAAATGACTAAATCCATCGATAACAATGTTTTCTGATCAAAAAGAACTAAAAAGCACATTTATTTTCTTTTGTCTTTTAGCAGTATTCACTTTCTCACTTCTGCTCGCCAGTTTTTTTGAACTCATAGCTGCTGTACTTTTGTTATTCGGCAGTTTCTTTTACGGTTTCTTTTCAAAAGCTCCGGTTAAAGCAGGTTTTTTGGGTTTCCTTTTTCCCGTCATCTTTTTGATTCTTGTTTATTTTGACAGCGGGTCCGCTGAAATTCAGCGAATCTTTTGGTATCACATCATCCAGTCCTTTATTGGATTATTTTCCGGATTTTTAGCAGGCGTCAGAACAAAAAATGTCGATTTGAACGCTTTCTGTTTCCTTTTAGCAATCGGCTTCATCATTTTAGGTTTTTTCCATTTTCTTTCGGGAACCAATTGAAAAATTGATTTTTTGCTGCCGACAAAAAGAAAAGATTAAAACAAATCATATTCTTAAAATAATCAAATAATCACAATTTTGCTTTCATTTCGGGGGGATTTTATGAATCATAAAGAGCTTCTGCAAGAGCTGAATCTGCAAACTCACATCTTAGCAATCACAAGAAAAAACACCGTCGAAGCCGCTGATCCTGTTAAAGCGGGATGTACGCTGCGCGGTTTGAATAAAGTTCTAAACGACGGCGAAACAATCGTTTTATCGGCGAAAACAACTTCCTGCCGCGGCGGTAATCGGGGTTTCGGGTTTGATGACGAATTGCCGCCCACTCCCGGCGGAGTCGGCTGGTTTTTATCTTGCGGCCGCGGTGAAGGATTTCCGGCCGGTGAGCGCATCAAAGCAACGCCTGAGATCGGTGAACAGATGCTTCTCAATCAGCCGATGAATGTTTTAAACGGAAATGAATTCATTGAAATCAAACCGTATGAAGACGGCGACGAGCCCGACATTGTTTCATTCTTGATCAATCCCGATCAGTTAGCGGCACTCGTGACGCTTTTCAGTTATCGGAGTATTGATTACGACAATGTTATCGCGCCGATGCTTTCCGGCTGCGCTTCCCTTTTCCGTATTCCGTTCGGAGAACTTGAGCGGGAAAAACCGCGCGCGGTTATCGGCAACATGGATATTTTTTCAAGACCGCATTTCCCCAAAGAAACCGTTTTTATCACAGTTCCCGGGGCGGCTTTTAAAAGTATGCTTTCGGATGCCGACGAATGCTTCTTTATTGCGCCGATTTGGAAAGGAATTAAGAAGAGATTGTAATTCCCGGCTCTTCTCTTTTTTATTTTCTAAAAACGCGGGATGTTTTTATCGATTGATTTGAAAAATTTGTGCAGCTCGCGCGCGTGACGGCAGTCACGGTAAAGCAGCAGCTTTTACGGCAACAGTAAGATAGCTGTAAGTAGCACGCGTTCGGCAGGTGCATATTATTGTACAAGTTAATAAAAACACCAGCCAACGGATCATAATACTATTCTCTTATTAACGAAACATCATTTTTTCATTAAAAAAACAAAAAAATGAAACGCCGTTTTTTCGATGAAATTTGTTTTTTTGAGTTTTGGGAAAAGGGCGTTTGGGTTTGAAATGTTAAAAAAACGGATGTTTCCGTTTGTCCAAAAATCGAAAATTGTTTTAAACTTTTTCTTTTTTCCCAATCCAAAAAGAATATATCAAGTTAAACGAGTTAATATGCCGATATGAATTTTCAGATTCTTGACGCAGATTACAAACTCATCGGCGAAGACGAGCCGGTGATTCGGCTTTTCGGCAGAGGCGAAGACGGCAAAAGCATATGCTGTCTCATCCCCGGGTTTGAACCCTTTTTCTACGCCGAAAGCACAGACCCCGAAACGACTCAAAAAGAATTGCTTGAGAAGTTTCCGCAGGTCGTCCGCGTTGAGATTGTCGAACGATTCGGACCGGTCGGCTATCAGACAAAAATGTCGCCGTACCTGAAAATTATCGTAAAGGCACCGAAAAATGTTCCCGAAATCCGTGACGATGTCGCCAAATTAAACGGCGTTACTGCGCTTTTTGAAAGCGATATTCTTTTCAGGAACCGCTTTTTAGTGGATATGAATTTAGGCGGTTTTCAATGGATTTCCGCCGAAGAAGACCCTTCTCTTGACCGTGAACATTTGATGAAAGAAGTTCCCGTCAAAGCAGATACAATCATCTGCGCCAAATCTGTAACACCGCTGGACCGCATTTCAAATGCGCCGCTGCGTTACCTTTCTTTTGATATTGAGTGTCTGCCCGACGGCGGCAACATGCCGACGCCCGAAAAGTCACCCGTTATTTTAGTCAGTTTCGCGTTTGAGCCGGCATGGAACGGCAAGAAAACGCTTGTTTATGTCGGAAAGTCGAAGCCTGAAGGTTTTGATTATGAAACAAATGATGCCGACGGCGATACCATTTGGCTTGAAAACGAAAACGAACTGGTGGCCAAAACGTTTGAAGTCATCAATCAATTCGATCCCGATTTCATTACCGGCTACAATATTTCCGATTTCGATATTCCTTATTTAACCCGCCGCGCCGACGTTTTGAAAAAGAAAGGCGCTGCAATCCGAACCGGAATTGCCCGCGATAACAGTCCGATCTTTTCTAAAAAATTCGGCATTACCGTTAAAACAGAAATTACCGGCCGCATCGTATCAGATGTTCTGCCGCTGATTCGCCGCAATTTCAGCTTAAAACAGTACACGCTTCGAAATGCCGCCAAAGAATTGCTCGGCCGCGAAAAACTTGATGTGTCGCCGGCTGAAATGGAAAGTCATTGGTTTGACAGCGGTGAAAAACTGGCGAAATTTATCAATTATTCCCGCCGCGACTCGGAATTGGCGATTGAGTTGCTGCTTCATTTGAAAATTTTAGACAAATATGTCGCTTTGGCGCGCATTACAAATTCCGTTGTTCAAGAAACGCTTGACGGCGGTCAGACGTCAATGGTAGAGCAGGTCATGCTCAAGGAATACGGCAAACATAATCGTGTCATGCCGGTCAAGCCCGATGGCGAAATGTATGAAGAGCGCGACAGTGAAGAAGAATTAAAAGGCGGCGCCGTTTTAGATCCGGTTCGCGGTCTTCATGAAAATGTCATTATTCTCGACTACAAATCGCTTTACCCGACAATTATGATGGCGCACAATCTGTGTTACACCACGATTATCAAAGATATGCGCGATTTGGAATCTCTCGGTTTGACAGAAAATGATGTTGACATCACGCCGACGGGCGGCATTTTTGTTAAACAGAATATTGTCAAAGGAATTGTTCCGTCTATTTTAGAAGATCTGCTCAACCGCAGAATGGAAACTAAAAAGCTGATGAAGCAGACGCAGGATGAGCAGGAAATCCTGGCACTTGATGCGACACAGATGGCGCTTAAAATTCTGCTGAACAGTTATTACGGCTATACCGGCTACGCGCGCGCGCGCCTGTACAGTATGGTTATGGCAAGTTCCGTTACCAGTATCGGCCGTGAAAATATTATTAACACGGAACGAATTATCACTCAAGTCATCGGCAAAATCTATCTTTATGAAAATAAAGCGTGGCTTGAAAACGAAATTAAAGAAGAATTCCAATCCAAAGGAAAGACCGTTGAAGCTGATTTCGATTCCGGCCAAATTTCTGATTTGGATTCCGCTGTCATTGACGGCACTGTTAAAATTGTTATGCTGTCTGTTGTCTATGGTGATACCGACAGCGTTTTCATGCATTGTTTCGCTGAATCGGGCGAAGAATTTACGCCGGAACAGTTTACTTTAGAAGATGCCGCACTGGTCGGTTCCAGAACTGCGGCAATTGTTACTGCTTCGCTTCCTGCGCCGATGGAACTTGAATTTGAAGCTGTTGCCCGACGCGCTGTTTTAATCGCAAAGAAGCGCTATGCTCAGTGGCTGTTTGAAAGAAGCGGCTCCAGCTGGTCTGATAAAATCAAAGTCAAAGGAATGGAAACCGTTCGCCGTGATTGGTGTGAACTGACTTCCATCACGCTTTCGCGCGTTTTGGAATTGGTTTTAATGGAAGGTAATGTCGACGAAGCTGTTCGATATGTCCGTTCCGCTACAAGCGAGCTTCGCAATTTGAATTTGCAGGAAAATCCTGAATTTATCAATAAATTAATTCTCACAAAGAATTATTCTAAGAATGCGGATAATTACAGGAATAAACAGCCGCACTTAACTGTTGTTGAAAAAATCAAAGCCCGTACGGGAATCTCAACGCCGATCGGAACGCGTGTCCCATTCGTTATTATTTCCGGAAAAGGATTATTCGTCGAGCGCGCCGAAGACCCCGACTTCGTATTAAAGCACAACGTTCCTCTGGATACGGAATACTATATTAAGAAACAGATTCTGCCACCGGTCGAACGTATTTTAGAAGTATTCGGTGTCGATGCCGGTTCACTGGACAAGTATCAGCAGAAAGGATTATTCGATTTCGCCGATGCGGAACCTGCCGCAAAAAAAGAACCGGCACAGCGTTCGGTTTCAGATGTTGTTTCCAACAAAATTGATTCGTCTTCCGCCTCTGCATCTTCGTCAACATCCGGATTGTCTGCTTTTGAAGATTTTGGGCCGTCTAAGGCGCCGGTTTACAAAGAAGAAGCGGCTGAAGATATTCCTGATACCTTTGTCGAAAATTTTGCCGACGATTTGTCTGCTGATTTCTCCGATGATTCTTCAGATGATTCTTCAGACGATTCATCCAATGAGGATGTTTCCGATATCGATTCTGTTCCTGTTGAATCTGTTGCCGATTCTGATTCCGTTCCTGCCGAGTCTGTTGCTGATTCCGATTCCGTTCCGGTTGAGTCTGTTGCCGATTCTGATTCCGCTCAGAGTAAGTCTGAAGCAGCAGGTGAACCGGCAGCCGCAGAAAATTCTATTTCCGAATCTGTTAAATCCGAACCGAAAGGCGATTCAAAGAAGCCGCAAAAATCTTTGTTCGATTTTTAAATCTTTTTTTTGATTTTTAATTGAACAATTCTCTCTTTTTTTCTTCATTTTTAGTTTCATCGCGGGTGAATTTATTTAACTTGAATGACAATTCTGTTTTATGTCTGATGTTCTGATAAAAAACACTCGCGTTCTTGAAGATGGTCGGCTTGTTCCGGCTGAAATTTTAATTGAGGACGGCAAAATTAAAGGAATTTCTAAGGAATTTAGAATTTCTGCGTATGATGAAATTATTAATGCCGGCAACATGGTTACGATTCCTGCCGGTATTGATGGTCACGTTCATTTCAGAGATCCCGGTCTGACTTACAAAGAAGATTGGTATTCGGGGTCCTGCTCGGCAGCTGCCGGCGGCATCACTGCAGTTTTGGAGCATCCGAATACAATTCCGCCTGTGGCAGATAAAAACGGATTCTCTCTCAAATTAAAACATGCTAAAAAGAAGTCTGTTATTGATTTCGGTATTAACGGCGGCGTTACAAATAATGTCGATCAGCTGAAAGAATTGTGGCGTCTCGGTGTCAGTGTTTTTGGTGAAATTTTTATGGCTGAATCAACGGGTGGTTTGAACATCAGTAAAGAAACGCTCGGGTCTGCTTTATCTGCAATCGGTCAGCTCGATGCTCTTGCTTGTATTCATGCCGAAGATGAAGCGATACGGCTGGAAAATGAGGAACTTCTTAAAAATGACAGCGGAATTGATATTCATTCTCGCGTTCGTCCGAATGAGTGCGAAGAAGTTGCTGTTCGTGACTGTTTAAAAATTAATAAGGAGGCTTCATCTCCTGCACGTCTTCATTTCTGTCACACCAGCACGCCTGAAGCGGTAAAGCTGATCGGGAATGCGCAAAAAGAATTTTCAGCTCTCGGAAATGCGGGAAAAATCAGCTGCGAAGTTGCGCCGCATCATTTGTTTTTATCAACCAAAGATTACAATAAATTAGGGACGCTCGGGAAAATGAATCCGCCGCTGCGCTCTTCCGAAGATGCAGCTTACATGATGCAGGCTCTGAATTCGGGTTTGATTAATGCGGTCGCATCTGATCACGCGCCTCATATGCATTATGAAAAAGATGTGCCGATGCGTTCTGCGCCGTCCGGCGTTCCCGGTGTCGAAACTTTAATGCCGCTGATGCTTGCGGCGGTTCGTAAAAATTTGATTTCTTTAGAACGCGTCATTCAAGTGACCAGCCGAAATCCGGCTTACATTTTCGGTTTGGACCGCCTCGGAAAGGGTTCAATGGCTGAAGGCTGTGATGCCGATTTGCTTTTGTTTGATCCGAAAAGCGTTGTTCCGATTAAATCTAAAAATCTGCATACGCAATGCGATTGGACGCCCTATGAAGGTATGGACGGCATTTTCCCCGGAATGACGCTTTCCCGCGGCAATACAATTTGGGACGGTCATCAGATAATCGCTAAAAAAGGGTGCGGTCAGTTTATGCCGGGCGCCGGTATGAAAACGGACGAAGACGGCAGAATTATTTTAGAATTTGATGACGACGAAGACGATGAGTAATTTTCTTCGTTTCTTTTTTTGTAAAATCGCTCTTTCGTTTTACTGATTTTTTTGTAAAAATTTGAGCGGCTCGCGCGCGACGGGCAGCGTCAGCAAAAATCGCGTAAGCGATTTTTTAAACACAGCTTTCCACCGGAAACGGCATCGGTAAGGTAGCAATCTGTAACGGCAACAGTAAGGTAACAATCTGTAACGGTAACAGTAAGGTAGCAATCTGTAACGGCAACAGTAAGGTAGCAATCTGTAACGGCATCAGTAAGGTAGCAATGCTATGGCACGCGTTTGGCAGGTGCATATACTAAAAGGTAAAAAAGCGCCCGTTTTTTGTTATTTTTAAAAATTGATGCAGCTCACGCGCGAAAGCGACATGAGAAGTAAACAAAATAAATATATCAACAAAAAAGTAAAAAAGGAATGAAAAAAGAAAATGCGGTTTGCCGCTTATTCTTCTTCGGGTTCGATATATTCGATTGAATCCAGCTGTGAGCGGATTAAGTCATCATGTTTCTTTTCAAGGAAACTGTAAACAGTGCCGTGATTGACGCCGTTAATCAGCATGTCAACAGCAGTTCTGATAATTGTGGTCTGTTCCGGGAACCCGATGACGCTGACAGTTTTTCCGTAGACTGAAATTTTGACGTTGATGAGTTTTTCGGCGATTTCTCTGGTTTTGCCTTCGCGGCCGATAATTCTGCCTTTGAGGCGGGCTAATTCTTTGGGTGTTGATGCTGCTTCTGATAAATCGATGATGTCTAATGTCAGGAAATCTTCATAAAACAATTCCATGGCTTTTTCGGGTGAGAAGCCGCGGGCAATGGCTTTGACAACTTCCATCGCGCGCATGGCGGCAACGGGATCTTCTTCATCTCTTATTTCAACGCGTCCGTCTTCACTGTTCACTTCAAGCTTCAATTTTGCAAGCTCTTCAATCTGTTTTTTCGTGCTGCCGCTCGGGCCGATAATTACGGCGATTCTCTCTTTTGGGACTTTTACAAACTGGGTCATTTTCTTCTTCCTTTGGATGAATTATAATTTTAAATGTTATTTTTTAAATTATTTACTTAAAACTTCAAATCTCATTAAGTGATTAATTAGTTGATTTATTTATCTGTATTATTCGGTCTCTTGTCATCTATATTGTCATATCCGATCTCTTCTTCTTCCTCTTCTTCATCTGATTCCGAAGGTTCAACAGGTTCTTCATCAAACTCATCAAGTTCAATGATTTCATCTTCCTCTTTCTTTTGTTTAATCCGTTCCAAGATATCTTTCGTTTCTTCGGATATGCCATATTTTTTAAAGAACCGTTTAATATTCTCGATATCGCGCGCCAAAAAATCTCTGGCGTTCGGATGGTTTAAAGTAACTGCCTGGCCGACATCGATGATAATAACTTCCGCATTTTCCGGATCGATTAGAATGTTGTATTCGCTCAAATCGGCATGAACAAGGGAGGCTCTGACATACATGCGGCGCATGTCTTCAATCACCTGTTCATAAATACGGCGCGCGTCTTCATCATCCATTCTTATATCTTTTAAAGACGGATATGCTGCGCCGTCTTTTCCCATAAATTCCATGATCAAAACATTTCTGTCGCAAGTAATCGGTTTCGGTGCTCTGATTTTTGCTTTGCCGATGCGGAGCAGATTTTGAAATTCTTTTTGTGTCCAGGCAAAAACAATGTCTTTGCGGCTGTGTCTAATGTGTGTGAATCTCGGATCTTTGAGGATGTACGGGTCCATCGCTTTAAATGTGCTTGAATTGATTCTGTAAATTTTTACGGCGACTTCGCCTTCGTTGCCTGTCGCGTAAAATACGTTTGCTTCTTTTCCTGTGCTGATGGAGCCGCCGAGTTCTGAAATAAATCCTTTATTGGAAAGGGTGTAAAGCAATTTTAAAGTGGGGACATCGAAAACATTTTCTTCTGTTTTCAAAAAAGATGAGTCTTTCTTGAAGATGCGTCCTTTCGCACGCTTATCTTCGATTTGCTTCATCTGTTTGTCTATTTTTTTTTGACTCATTACAGCACCTTAAAAATCGGATGGAGTTGATGTATTGCTATTGAAATCAATAATGTTGAAATCAGCAATTTTATTTTCAAAAGACGCGTTAACAAATTCAATTATGATACAGTAAATGGTGTAAATTACTGTAAATGAATTGAATTTGTTTTTGAGAACGATTAAGTTCTCAAGTAACCCTTTTTGTCCAGCCAGTCAACCTGCGGACGGGTGTATTTCCAAATAATATCTGCTTTTTCATCCTGGAAGTCCCACGGGACTGCAATAACGACATCCCCCTCATGAATCCATATTTTCTTTTTCATAGATCCTGGAATGCGGCCCATGCGAACAACGCCGTCCATACATCTGAGTTTGAGGTGGTTTGCGCCGAGTAAACTTTCAACGATTGCCAATACTTCGCGTTCTTCTTTTTTGGGAATTCTGACGCGGATAACCTGCTCGCCTTCCGCGGGGGCAGGACCTCTTCTCCCATTTCTGTTATTATTATAAGCTGCCATAATTTTTCCTTCTCTTAATTATTGAATTATTTTGATGAATAAATTAATTTTACCAATTATCATTTTGAACTTTTTATAAAACTCTGAATGCTGGTTTTTATGTAAGAATATCGTTTTCCCGTTTAAATGTTATGTCCGATTTCATTCTTTTCATATATTTCATATTCAATTTTTCATGATTTATGATTATTTTTTTCAAACACTGGCGCAATCTTTATATACAAAACGTATGTTCTTTGGATTCGCTCAATCTGAGTCTTGTTATCAAGTCAGATTGGTTCTGTTTGACATTTTCAAATTAGAATTGAGAAGTAAAATGAGTACGGATTTTATTTGTCCGGTGCTTTTTTGAACTTTGGCTGTTTCGCCAAGTTCCTGTCAATATTCTTAAATACTATGTCAGCTTAATATAACATTCTGCGCGATTTGCCGTGTTTTGCGGTTCAAATTTGCAGGAATTTACATTCATCTAATAATGAAGTCGGGAGCTTTTTCCCGTACTGATATGTGACCTGATGTTTCGGTAAACTTCGGCGGTGATTTTCAAATCAAATTGTAAATCATCGTTACGAGATTTACAGGAATATCAAACTGTGTATTGTAAGGAAGCAACTCTAAAATCTAAGAACTAAGTGTGAATAGCGCTTTATTCGTGGTTGAGACGTTTTTTCCGACAATTTACTTTAAGCAGTGTTTGCAGTATTTCCAAAACCAGCTATTAAAAGCAACATCAAGTGTGTACAGGATTACATTTCAAAAGCGTTCACGTCTTTTGTTTTGTCAAATTCAAATATAATTCCGGTTGATCCTGCCGGAGGTTACTGCTATCGGTGTTTGACTAAGCCATGCGAGTCAAATGTTCTTCGTGAACATGGCGTAATGCTCAGTAACACGTGGATAACCTGCCCTCAGGTCCGGCATAACCTCGGGAAACTGAGGATAATTCCGGATATCTCTTCTCTGCTGGAATCGCTTGAAGAGACAAAGAATTTCGCCTGAGGATGGGTCTGCGGCCTATCAGGTTGTAGGGGGTGTAATGTACCCTCTAGCCGACAACGGGTACGGGTTGTGAGAGCAAGAGCCCGGAGATGGATTCTGAGACATGAATCCAGGCCCTACGGGGCGCAGCAGGCGCGAAAACTTTACAATGCAGGAAACTGTGATAAGGAGACACCGAGTGCTCGCATCAAATGCGGGCTGTCCACATACCTAAATCGTATGTGTTAGCAAGGGCCGGGCAAGACCGGTGCCAGCCGCCGCGGTAATACCGGTGGCCCGAGTGGTAGCCGCTTTTATTGGGTCTAAAGGGTCCGTAGCCGGTTCGGTCAGTCCATTGGGAAATCCGGATGCTCAACATCCGGGCTTCCAGTGGATACTGCCGAACTTGGGATCGGGGGAGGTAAGAGGTACTACAGGGGTAGGAGTGAAATCTTGTAATCCTTGTGGGACCACCTGTGGCGAAGGCGTCTTACCAAAACGAGTCCGACGGTGAGGGACGAAAGCTGGGGGCACGAACCGGATTAGATACCCGGGTAGTCCCAGCCGTAAACGATGCTCGCTAGGTGTCAGGCATGGCGTGACTGTGTCTGGTGCCGAAGGGAAGCCGTGAAGCGAGCCACCTGGGAAGTACGGCCGCAAGGCTGAAACTTAAAGGAATTGGCGGGGGAGCACAACAACGGGTGGAGCCTGCGGTTTAATTGGACTCAACGCCGGAAAACTCACCAGGGGAGACAGCAATATGTAGGTCAAGCTGAAGACTTTACCTGAATCGCTGAGAGGAGGTGCATGGTCGTCGCCAGTTCGTACTGTGAAGCATCCTGTTAAGTCAGGCAACGAGCGAGACCCGTGCCCACAGTTACCAGCGGCATCTCCGGATGGCCGGGTACTCTGTGGGGACCGCCGGTGTTAAATCGGAGGAAGGTGCGGGCTACGGTAGATCAGTATGCCCCGAATCTCTTGGGCTACACGCGGGCTACAATGGACGGGACAATGGGCAACTACACCGAAAGGTGATGTTAATCTCATAAACCCGTTCGAAGTTCGGATCGAGGATTGAAACCCATCCTCGTGAAGCTGGAATCCGTAGTAATCGCGTTTCAACATAGCGCGGTGAATACGTCCCTGCTCCTTGCACACACCGCCCGTCAAACCACCCGAGTGGGGTATGGGTGAGGGTATGGACATCGTGCCGTATTCAAACCTGAATTCCGCAAGGGGGGTTAAGTCGTAACAAGGTAGCCGTAGGGGAATCTGCGGCTGGATCACCTCCTAAGAATAAAACACCGCCGAATGCCGAAAAAACATCAGGTCACAAAAACCAATAAAAGATCTCAAAGGTCAGCAGGGCAAGACCCAAAATTCCGGGCTGCGCCCGAAAATCATTTGGGCTTGTAGATCAGCTGGAAGATCGCCGCCTTTGCAAGGCGGAGGCCTGGAGTTCAATTCCCCACAAGTCCATTTTATTGGAAACAATAACAATCCAGAAGCGCTTTTTTTATCAAAGCGCGCGGTGCAATTCCGCAATGAACATTTATAATGCACTCCGCAATTTTTTGCGGGGGAAGGACGGATAAATCCGGGTGCCAGCCCGTGTATTTGTGTGATGTCATGTAAAGGTTGAAGAAGATAAACAACAACAATCAACAAGTTGGACAGATATATCAGACGCTAACTGAAAAATCGGTTAAGCGAATGGTGTTACGCCAACAGGTGGATGGCTCGGCTCAAGAGCTGATGAAGGACGTGCCAAGCTGCGATAAGCTCAGGGTAGACGCAAGGAATCTATGAACCTGAGATCTCCTAATGGGAATCCCGTTGTCCGCGAGGGCAGCGATCAGTCATGATCGGTAACGCCCCGAATTGAAACATCTTAGTAGGGGCAGGAAAAGAAATCAATTGAGATGCCGTTAGTAAAGGCGATTGAAACCGGTAGAGTTCAAACTGAATCCGCAGTAGGAATATTGCGGAGATGTGGTTTACGGCTGACTTTGTTTTCCGATGTCATTTAATCAAACTTGCCTGAAACGGCAGACCATAGAGTGTGATAGTCACGTCGATGAAAATGAAAGGAAAATTGTCATGTCCAGAGTAGTGTGGGTCGGAAATCTCGCACGAATATGGGGGTCACCAATCTCCAAAACTAAATACTCCTTGAGTCCGATAGCGAATTAGTAGGGTGACCGAACGCTGAAAAGTACCCCGAGAAGGGAGGTAAAAAGTGCCTGAAACCTGTTGGTTATAGAACGATGGAGCGTGAAAGGATCTTTCTTATGAAGGAAGAAGCTGCGAGGCTTTTGTACGAATAAGATTGCCGATGTTCCATCTTAAGTTTTGAAGAACTGGCCAGGGAGTTTATCTTGGTGGCGAAGGCTAACTATTCTCATAGGCAGCCAAAGCGAAAGCAACATGTGCGCAACCCTTGTGGTGAGGCACGGCGTATACAAGTGCGCGGAGTCACCGGGATAAGACCCGAAGCCGGGCGATCTAGGCGTGGGCAGGTTGAAGCGTGGCGAAAGCTGCGTGGAGGACCGCAAGTGGTATTGATCTGCAAATCATTCACGTGACCCACGTCTCGGAGTGAAATGCTAATCTAGCCCGGCATCCGCTGGTTCCCTCCGAAACATGTCGTAGCATGACCTGACCCGAGGTCGTTGGTGGAGTAGAGCACTGATTGGGGAATCCGGGGAAGAAATTCTTCGCTCTTCTGTCAAACTCCAAACCCACCCACACCGTAGACGGTCGGAGTCCGCACTGCTGGGGTAAGCTTGTAGTGCGTAAGGGAGACAACCCTGCCCGTGGTTAAGGTCCCCAAGTGTCGGCTAAGTGTAAACACTAAAGGGCGTCCCAAGCCCAAAACAGCTGGAAGGTTAGCTTAGAAGCAGCTATCCTTTAAAGAGTTCGTAACAGACCACCAGTCGAGGTTTGGGGCCCCGAAAATTGACGGGGCTCAAGCCGACCACCGATACCACGGAGTACCGTATAGGTAATCTCGTAGGAGGGCGTTGCGTTCGGGCAGAAGCAGGGCCGTGAGGTCCTGTGGACCGTGCGCAAACGAAAATCCTGGTAATAGTAGCAGCATAGTCAAGTGAAAATCTTGACCGCCGAAGGGGCCAGGTTTCCTCGGCAATGATCATCAGCCGAGGGTTAGTCGGTCCTAAGACGTACCGTAACTCGAGTACGCCGAATCAGGGAAACAGGTTAATATTCCTGTACCGTTCGACATTAATCCTGACGCTTCAGGGCAGGCCGAGCGGCGTTGTCGCGCCGTTTAAGCATCGAAGTTTGTGGAGAGCCGTAATGGCGAGAAGCGAATGAATATGTTATGACGAAAGTCGGCTGCACCCCGGAGCCCGTGAAAAGGGGTCGAAACGTCCGTACCAAGATCTGACACAGGTGCCCCTAGCTGAAAAGGCTAAGGCGTGACGGAGTAATTCAGTTTAGGGAATTCGGCAAATTAGCTCCGTAACTTCGGGAGAAGGAGTGCCTGCTGTGAAGACAGCAGGTCGCAGTGACCAGGGGGCTCCAACTGTCTAATACCAACATAGGAGATCGCAAATCCGTAAGGATGAGTACGATCTCTGAATCCTGCTCAGTGCAGGTACCTCAAACCCCGGTTCAACGGGACGAAGGGCCTGTAAACAGCGGGGGTAACTATGACCCTCTTAAGGTAGCGTAGTACCTTGTCGCTTAATTGGCGACTTGCATGAATGGATCAATGAGAGCCCTACTGTCCCAAACTGGAATCCGGTGAAGCTTACATTCTAGTGCACAGTCTAGAGACCTCTGGGGGGAAGTGAAGACCCCATAGAGCTTTACTGCAGCCTGTCGTTGAGTTGTGATTTCGAATGTACAGTGTAGGTAGGAGACGTCGAAGCGGGCGCGCCAGCGTTCGTGGAGTCAAAAGTGGGACACTACCCTTTTGGAATTACGATTCTCACTCTCTTTTGAGAGGACCCCGATAGGTGGGCAGTTTGCCTGGGGCGGGACGCCCTTGAAAAGATATCAAGGGTGCGCAATGGTTGACTCAAGTGGGTCGGAAACTCACTGAAGAGTGCAAGAGCATAAGTCAGCCTGACGTTATTTCGCACAACAAGGAATGACGAGACGAAAGTCGGTTCTAGCGAACTTTTGAGCCCGCTTGGTGCGGGCCAAAAACTACAGAAAAGTTACCTTGGGGATAATTGTGTCGTTGCCGGCAAGAGTACATATCGACCCGGCAGCTTGCTACTTCGATGTCGGTTCTTTCCATCCTGGCCGTGCAGCAGCGGCCAAGGGTGAGGTTGTTCGCCTATTAAAGGAGATCGTGAGCTGGGTTTAGACCGTCGTGAGACAGGTTGGTTACTATCTACCAGAGGTGTTTGATGTCTGAGGGTAAGTTGCTTTTAGTACGAGAGGAACAAAGCAACGGTGCCACTGGTCTACCTGTTGTCTGACAAGGCACCGCAGGGCAGCTACGCACCAAAGAATAAGAGCTGAATGCATCTAAGCTCGAAATCCCACCTAAATAAGAGACATCGTTAAGGACACTCGTAAAAGACGAGGTTGATCGAAACGGGATGTACGCACCAAGGCAACGAGGTGTTCAGTCCGCGTTCACGAATAGTCCGTACCATCGCAAGACTGATTTTTCAGGCGATATCTGATTATGTTTGTAAAACCAAATTGTTGAGAATATTTTAGAAAAGTTGTTTATCGAATTGAGGAGAGTTTATTCTCTGATATTTTTAGTAAACCGTTACATGGCAGAATTCAGTTTCCGATTTTGATCTTAAATCTAAATCGTGTCGGAACTGTTAAATATGAATTATCCGTTACTATTGAATCACGCTATAGAGAAAGTCTTTTGGCGGCCATAGCGGCGGGGCAACTCCTGTACCCATACCGAACACAGCAGATAAGCCCGCCAGCGTTCCTTATTGTACTGAAGTGTGCGAGCCTTCGGGAAGTCTGGATCGCTGCCATGAGTCTTTCTTTATCTTTCTTATCTAATTTTGT
>JAJDHP010000059.1 GCA_030266245.1 Methanimicrococcus sp. OttesenSCG-928-J09 | reverse complement strand
AAAATGTTTTCATTTTTTAAGTCAAAATAAAAAAACACCGGAATTTTTCATATGTCTTCTCTTCATCTGTTTTTTATTTGTCATCTCCTCGCCTGTTAAAATGCAAACTTATTTAATATACTATTTATTAATGATAAATTCGGAGGTTTATCATTATGAAAAACTATTTCGATCTGACAGGTAAAGTCGCGATTGTCACCGGCGCTTCCAGCGGTTTAGGCGTACAATTCGCAAACGCTTTAGGAAATCAGGGTGCAAAACTTGCTTTGGTTGCAAGACGTGCTGATAAATTGGAAGCCGTGAAAAAAGATTTGGAATCCAAAGGCTATGAAGTCTTTACACAAATTTGCGATGTGACAGACTCCGAATCGGTTAAAACCGCGGTTTCCGCAGTCGTTGATCATTACGGAACAATCGACATTTTAGTGAACAACGCAGGACTCGGAATCGGCGAAGCAGCGGATACGATGTCAGATGATGTATGGGAACAAATGATGAAAACCAACATCGACGGTGTTTATTTCTTCGCCCGCGAAGTCGGAAAAGTCATGCGGAAGAACAAATATGGCAGAATCATCAACTTAGGATCTATTCATTCCAGAGTCGCCATGCCTTTCTCAAAAATGTTGACCGCTTACGCGACCACGAAAGGCGCCGTTTTCATGATGACAAAAGCTCTCGCGAACGAATGGGCGCGCGAAGGAATTACTGTAAATGCAATCGGTCCCGCTTATTTTGAATCGGAAATGACAAGCGATATCCTAAAAGCAGAAGAATTTACAAAAATACTGGACACCTATTGCCCGATGGGACGAGCCGGAAAAACAGGAGAGCTTGACGGCGCAATCATTTATTTCGCATCAGATGCTTCGACATACACAACCGGACAGCTGCTTAATATTGACGGCGGCTGGACAGCCATTTAATCTCCCAATCTTTCAATTGTGTTTTTAATGCCGGTTTTTCCGGCATTTTAAACTCTTTTTTTAGGATTTGTTTTGATATTTTTTTCGGTGTTTTCTTTTTTTATATTTTTCAGAATTTCCTTTTTCTTATATTTCTCAGAGTTTTCTTTTTCTGATCTTTTACAGCGTTTTCTTTTTCAATGGGCTGATGTTCGTTTTTATCTAAGTCTTTTTATTGTTTATATTGCTGACAGTGACTTTTTTATATCGGAAAACCGTTGCTGTAATTCTATTTCACGAAATTGATTATGCCTCTTCAAAGTTTTTTATACTTCTACGGCATTTTTATTCATATATTCAAAATTTAAATTTTATTTTTATCCGCCGAAGCGGGGAGTTTCGGCAAAGAGGGTGATTTTTATGGCAGAGGAGAACAAGAATTTAAGAACGCCGATTGTCTGCGTGATGGGTCACGTCGACCACGGCAAAACCACGCTTTTGGACCAAATCCGCGGAACAGCAATCGTTAAAGGCGAAGCCGGTGCAATTACACAGCACATCGGTGCAACGGAAGTACCGATTGATGTCATTGTTGAAAAATGCGGTGACAAACGCCTTGCCGACAAATTTATCGTTCCCGGACTTTTGTTTATTGATACACCGGGGCACCATGCTTTTACAACACTGAGAAGCCGCGGCGGTTCACTTGCCGATTTAGCGATTGTTGTTGTTGATATTAACGAAGGATTCAAGCCGCAGACGATTGAAAGTTTAAACATTCTCAAACGCTTTAAAACACCGTTCATCGTTGTCACAAATAAAATTGACAGAATCCTTAACTGGAAATCCCATCCGGGAGAATCATTCCAATCCACTTACAAAAAACAAACACCTGAAGTTCAGGGCATTTTTGAACAGAAATTCTATGATGTCATCGGCCGCCTTTATGAACAAGGATTCAGTGCCGACCGCTATGACCGCGTCACCGATTTCCAAAAAACACTCGGTGTCGTCCCGATCAGCGGTTTGACCGGCGAAGGCATCCCCGATGTTTTAATGATTCTTCTCGGTCTGGCACAGCGCTTTTTAGAGTCCGCTCTTCACTATGATATTGACGGTCCGGGTGTCGGAACTGTTTTGGAAGTCAAAGAAGAAAAGGGACTCGGAACAACAATTGATGTCATTCTTTATGACGGGACGCTGAAAAAAGGCGATACCGTTGTCATCGGCTGTTTAGGTGAGCCGATTGTTACCAAAGTCCGCGCCTTACTCAAACCGCGCGAGCTCAGTGAAATCCGTTATGAAAGCAAATTCAAACCGATTCCGAGCGTTACGGCAGCGGCCGGTGTTAAAATCTCAGCACCCGACATTGAAAAAGCATTGGCAGGCGCACCGATTATTCGCGCAACACCTGAAACATTAGATGCTGTTGTTGAAAAAGTCAAATCTGAAATCGATGATGTTCAAATCCAAACCGACACGGACGGCGTTATGATTAAAGCCGATACAATCGGCTCTTTGGAAGCTATGGTTCACGAATTTAAGAAAGTGGATGTCATGATTCAAAAAGCGGAAGTCGGCGACATTACAAAACGCGATATCATGGAAGCGTCCACCATCAATGATCCGATGCATTCTGTTATTTTGGCGTTTAATGTCAAAGTTAATCCCGATGCTGAGGAATTGATGGAACAAAAGGTTGCTCACAATGTTAAAATCTTTAAAAACGATGTTATTTACCGCATTTTAGAGGAATACCAGGACTTTGTCAAAGAACAGGAAGAAGAGTTAGAGCAACTGCAAGCTGACACGCTCATCAAGCCCGGTCAATTCAAAATTTTGCCCGGCTGCGTTTTCCGTCAAAGCAAACCCGCTGTCGTCGGTGTCCGTATTCTCGGCGGCGTTGTGAAAAACAACACCGATGTCATGCTTCCTGACGGAACTGTTGTCGGAACCGTCAAAGGTCTTGAATTAAACGGCAAAAAAGTTCCGAAAGCCACTGTCGGCATGGAAGTGGCGATGGCAATTGACGGCGTTACTGTCGGCCGTCAGGTCAAAGAAGAAGATATTTTGTATGTCCATATTCCCGAAAGCGACTCAAAAGTTTTGGAATTTGAAATTTTTGATACACTTTCTTCTGACGAACAAGAAACGCTTGAAAAATATTTAGCGATCCGCAGAAAAGACAAACCGTTTTGGGGAAAATAATCCAAATTCCCCTCCCTTCCTTTTTTTCTATTTTCTATTCTCTTATGGTTTATCTTTTATGGCTTTTTCGTTTCCATTCTCTAAATCATAAAAGATATTATCGGAGATGAAAAGCGATGAAACGCAGATCAAAAACATTTACGCTTCCAAAAAAAGGCGGCAGTCAAAAAACAACCGTTACTTTTCACAGAAATAAAGCAAAAACCAATTGTGTTTTGAATCCGACAAAGATTCTGATTTCAGAAGACGGCGGTCAATTTGAATTACTTCAGTTTTCTTCAAAATCGAAAATGGAATTGTTTAAACCGCTTCCTTTGACGGTTTTCTATATTGACGGTCTGTTCATTATTGAAAATACAACTCTTGAGATTTCCGCTTCTGATAAATCTTTCAAAAAATCATTGGAAGATCTGGAACTTCAAATCAACGATTTGTGGGATGATTTTGTTTTGACAGATGAAAACAAATTATCTTCTGACGGCATTGTTTTTCAGAAAAATCTTTTGGCTTTTGTAAGGGAAAGAAAAGAAATTGAATTTAAAAGCGGGTCCGTTTAATTCAGAATCGAATCAAAAAATAGATTATTGACAACATTTTTATTCAAACTGAAACAATTTAATCTCAAAAAATTTAAAAAGTTATTTTAACGACAAAATTCTATCAGAAGGTATGACACTGACAGTTCCACAGGAATCCATTGAAAAATACCCGAGTGTTCCCAAAGTTGTAAATTCGGTCCAAGAGTTACTGGGTTTTGATTCAGTGACTGTTTCTAAACGGGGTGACTCCTTTGAACTTCGCGGTTTGTCGGAAAAATCATGTTTAACCCTTCTTTACCCGTTAGAGCTGACAGTTTATTTTGATAACGAACTGTATATTATTGAAAATGATTTGTTTGAAATTTTTTCATATGATAAAATTTTCAAAGACGCTTTAATTGATTTTGAAATTCAATTTTATGACCTTTGGGAAGATTTTGTGCGGGCGGAGGAAAGCCGGCTGGCACCAAGCGGAATTGTTTTGAAAAAATTGCTTCAAACTTATTTGGAGGAAAAATGTTGTTAAAAAGTCGTGAGATTGAAACAGCTCTTAAAAAGAAAGGGTTTATCGAAGTTAGGAAAGGAGATCATAAACAGTTTTATTATCTTGACGACATCGGCAATACCTTTATTAAAACGCGGATCAGCCACGGGAATCCGGAATACGGCGGTCAGCTTTTGGCAAGTTTGATGAAACAGCTCCATTTAACTTCATCTCAAATGAAAAATCTTATAAATTGCCCGCTGACAAAAGAAGAACTCTGTGAAATTTATGCTCAAGAAATGAAATCTCTTGAAATACAAAAATTGGGTAACTCCAATGTTTACCACGAATAACATTTATAAACAATGAAGCGTTTTAAGGTCTACACGACGACGGAATTATTATTCTCGAAACTTTGTTCATATCGAACAGCACAATATTGACCGGTTCTTTTGAATCTGATTTTTCGGCTCAGATCTCATTTTAATGTATCGTCTATTGTATCCGATTTTGGACAACTCAATTTTATTCTTATCATTCATCTTGAATATTTTATTTTTCATATTCAAAAGGAAATAATTAATTTCAAATCATAATACGGAGTTATTAAAATGGCAATGAAAATCGTCCTTGCAGACCCGAAAACGGGTAAATCTTACAAGATTGAACTCGACGCAGTTAAAGAAAAAGAAATGTATGGTAAAACAATCGGCATGGAACTTGATGCAGGTTCTGTCGGTCTTCCCGGCTACACAATGAAAATCACAGGCGGCAGCGACAAAAGCGGCTTTGTTATGAAAGGCGACCTCCCCGGACCCGCAAAAAGAAGAATTCTCGGCGCATCCGGTGTCGGATTCGCTCCTAAAATCAACGGCCAGAGAAGAAGAAAGTTCATCCGCGGCAACGAAATTTCCGTTGACACCGCCCAGATTAACGCCAAAGTCATCGCTTACGGCGACAAAACAATCGAAAAATTACTCGGTCTTGAACCCGAGGAAGAGCCTGTTGCAGAAGAAGTTGCAGAAGGCGAAGCAGCAGAAGAGTAATTTTACTCTTCCTTTTTTCATTTTATTCTTTTTTTAATTCTTTTTATTTCATCATTTCTGTTTCTTTTATATTTCATTTTCTATCGTTTTTTTGCCGGCAGAAACTGCCGCGCGCGTGTTTCACATGTTTTGATGAATTTCAATAAAAGCAGACACCGTTTTTATTTACAAAGCAGGTATGCTGTCATAATTAATTAATCAAAAAAAATAGGAATGAATACACAGTAAATATGAAATTATAAAAACAAAAAAAGAAAATAAATGAAGCGGAAATCCGCTGCTCATTTATTCTTTATTAAATTCAATGTCGCCTTTTTCAATCAAAGCGCCGAGGTCTTCCAAACTGAGACGACCGTTTTTCTTCAATTTTTCCTGGGCGGTTGAATGGATCTTGTCGACACGCTTTTCATCTCTTTCATTTTGGAAGTCTTTCAATCTGTCTAAATAGATGTCAAGTTCTCTTCTGGTGATTGCGATGTTTTTCTTCAGCGGGTCAATTTTTGCCGTTGTCGGTTTGATGAGCGCGTATCTTTCGGTTAAGCGCTTGTGGTAGCCGTCTGCTTCCTTTCTCATCTCGTCGACTTTTCTGTAAACCTCAATCATTTCAACATGATATTTCTGAGATTCT
>JAJDHP010000058.1 GCA_030266245.1 Methanimicrococcus sp. OttesenSCG-928-J09 | reverse complement strand
TTAGGAAAACGGAAGTTTCGCCAACACCCTCAATCGGTGTGACGGTTGAATGAATGCCTTTGTTTAAAACAAGACCGGCACCGACAGATCCTTTTTGATGCGGATTCGTGTGACCGCAGATTTGAAAAAATCCGGTGATGTGGCCGGGCGAAAATGCTGTTCGCGGTTCATATTTAGAGGAAAAATCCGAGCTCGACATAATTATTTCCTTTTAAAAACACGGCCTCTCATTTGCGAAGGTTTACGGCGAACAGCAGATGACGTTTTTTGAGAAACGGCAAGCAGAGGATCAGATTCATTTTCGAATTCATCTTCGTTTTCACCTTTATTTTCATCTTCATTTCCTTCTTCGTTTTCGTCTTCATTTCCTTCTTCGTTCAAATAATTGTCATCAATATCGTCTTCGTGAAGATTTAAAGAAATTAACTCGATGCCGTCGTCAAAATCTTCATCAGAACCTTCGGATTTTGTAATTTCCAAATCAATAAAAACGGACGGCGTTTCTTTACCGGCTTCTTCAACGATGAGATCAAACAATTCCGCCGCTATTTTTTCTTTGCTGCCCGAAATCGGAACAACGGTTTTCATATCGTGATTGACAAGATAATCTTTTGTCACGACATAGACATCGTTTTCATTGGTGCCCATTCCTTTTTCTTTCACATCGTTGGCGACAACAATATCGGCGATGCCGGCATCAATTTTAGAGGCGGCGGAATCGATCAGTGTTTCATGAGAAACATTGGTTTCCGCTTTGAATCCGACAATAAATAAATTCGGGTCGGTGTAGCAGGCTTCTTCAATCAGTTTTTGAGTCGGGCGGAGCGTTATTGTCAGCTCGCGTTCGCCGGATTTTATTTTGGAATCATTTTTATCAACCGTATAATCAGAAATAGCAGCCGAGCTGATGAGAATGTTTTTACCGGCGGCAGGAATATCTGCCAAGGCAATTTTATCAGTGGCGGCTTCAATCATCTCCCGAACGCTTTCAGTATGAATGTCATGGAAGTGCGGCAAATGTGAGAGCGGTGATTTGTTGCGGTGGAATAAATAGACTTCAGCACCGCGAATATATGCTTCTCTTGCCAGCGCTTCGCCTGTTTTGCCGGACGCGCGGTTGGTCAGCAAACGAATCGGGTCAATAGATTCGGCAGTGGAGCCTGATGTAATAAAAACCGTTTTGCCGGAAAGTGACCGGGATTGGGATTGGCTGCCGAGCGCGCGCAGAACGCGGAGAACGATTTCATCATTATCAGCAATTTTAGCGATTCCTTCTGCCATTCGGGGATCGATGACATCAATTCCCCAGGATTCAAGAATTTTTAGATTTTCCAAAACTTTCGGATGGCGATACATGGATTCGTGCATTGCAGGAACAAGCATGACTTTTTTGCCTTCGCCGATTGCGGTTGTTGCAAAAGTTGTAACGGGCGTGTCATCAATTCCCGCGGCGATTTTCGAAATTGTGTTGGCGGTTGCGGGCGCGATTAAAAACAAATCGGCTGTTCCTTGCGCTCCGAAAAACTCTACGTGCTCAACGCGGCCGGTTAATTTCGTGATGACAGGGTTTCCGGTGGCGTAATGAAGCGCATCTTCGTGAATAATTTGGCGGGCGGCATCTGTCATTACGGCATAAACATCAGCACCGTAGCGAATCAGTTCGCGGGCGAGTTTGACAGTTTCGACAGCGGCAATGCTTCCGGTAACGCCGATAACAATTGTTTTGCCTGACAAAACCGTTCCTTTGGCTTCTTGAATCCAAAGTGTCGGATGAACAGAAGGGACGGTTTTTCTCGATCCCGAAAAGCCGTTTTCAAATTCTTGATATGATTCCATTTTTTAACCCGCTATTGAAAATTATTGAAATGTTGAAATATTACTGAAATATTGGAAATTATTGAAATGTTGGAAACCGAATATTGAAAATTACTGAAAGATAAAGAGTAATATAAGAATTATTGGAAATTGAAAGTTAGAAACTTGAGAGTTAAATTAATACATTCGTTTTTATGATTTTTTTATTAATAACATTAATCATAAATACATTTAACCCGTTCAAAGCGAAAGTATTCAAAGAAAGATGAATTTATCAAATTTCATATATTATGTAATTGAAGACGGCAGGGATGAGAGAGACATGGCGAGAAATCAAAAAGATTATTATTACGATTTGGCTCAAAAAGAAGGGTACAGATCACGCGCATCATATAAATTAAAACAGATTCAGCAGCAGGCTAACATTATTAATCGCGGCGACACCATCGTTGACTTGGGCGCTGCTCCGGGCGGCTGGCTACAGGTGGCGAAAGAACTTTCAGGCGGCCGTGTACTTGGTGTTGATCTTCAGAAGATTGAAGAAATTCCGGGCGTAACCACTTACCGCGGCGACATTACTGCTGATTCTACCATCGAAAAGATTTTGGAATTTGCCGGCAAAGGCGGTGTTGATGTTGTTCTTTGTGACGCTGCGCCGAACTTGACCGGAAACTGGGCTCTTGACCACGCTCGCGGAATTGAGCTGAACCGCGCTGCTTTTGAGTGCGCCAAAAAGATTCTCAAACCGAAAGGAACGTTTGTCGTCAAGGTTTTCCAAGGCGATATGTTCAAAGAGTTTTTTGATGATGTGAAAAATGAATTTGTTCATGTCAAAGCTTATACGCCTCAAGCTTCCCGTTCAACCAGTGCCGAAATTTACGTTATCGCCAAGAAATTCCTGACGGCGCCGATTCGAAAAGGTCAGCATTATGCAGTTGAAATCAAAGAACTCGGTGCTTCCGGTGACGGTATCGCGTATGTCGATGATTTCGTTCTTTTTGTCAAAGAAACAAATGTCGGCGATTTTGTTAAAATTAAAATCAAAGATGTCAAACCCAATTTCGGATTTGCCGAAGCTGTCGAAACGCTGACAGAACTTCCCGCCGACCCGAAATACGGCAATCCTGTTCAACAAAGAACACAAACCCCATTGTCCGCGGATTTTGAGAGAGAAGAGCGCATGCCGCTCAGAAATACAAGTCGGGATAATTACAGACCGCCAAAGCAGGATGAAGAAGACGGGGAATAAACCCGCTATTTTTTTTGCTTTTGCGGTATGTTTGCAAGCGCGCCGCGCGCGAACTGCTGCATTTTTTTGAAAATATATGAAAAAACGGGTGGTTTTTCAATTTTTTTTATTAATTATTTGTTGCTGAGCTAACAGATTGCATTACCCTATGTATCTGCATTTTTTTGAGAATTACGTTCGCCGGTGGGAACGTGCCATATTTACCTTACTGTCACCAACAGCCGCCGCGCGCGAGTCGCACCATTGTTCATCAAATTCAAAAAAATCACCCCTGATTTTTACAAACAAAACCTAAACCGAGCAACATTTTAAATAAAACAAAACCAGATTCATCATTCAAATTAATCAAAAATAAAAAAGGTTTTTTCAATGATTGATCTTCACACTCACACTCTTTTCAGCGACGGTGAATTGATTCCGGCGGAACACATCCGCCGCGCCGTCACATACGGATACCGCGCAATCGCTATGACTGATCACGCTGATTTTACGAATTTTGAATTTATTCTTTCAGCACTTCAAAAAGCCAAAGTGATGGAAGAAGAATTTAAAATTGATATTTTCGCAGGCATTGAAATCACTCACGTGCCGCCGGGACAAATTGATAAACTGGCTCAGAAAGCCAAAGAATTCGGCGCGGATATTGTGGTTGTTCATGGCGAAACGATTGTCGAGCCTGTCGCGCCCGGAACAAACCGCGCCGCGATTGAATCGGAATTTGTGGACATTTTAGCGCATCCCGGATTTTTGACGGCAGAAGAAACAGAACTGGCGAAAGCGACAAACACATATCTTGAAATTACAGCCCGAAGCGGACACAATCGAACAAACGGACATATCGCACGATTGGCAACGGAAATCGGCGCAAAATTGGTTTGCAACACAGATACGCACCGCCCGGGAGATATGATTACAAAGGAAACGGCATATGATATATTGATAGGCGCGGGACTGACGAAAGACCAAGCAGACGCTGCTTTTAGAAATTCGGAAGAAATTGTTCAGAAAATGAAAAGCTGAATAGTAAAACAGCCAAGCAAACAGACGAACAAGATATAATACTTAAAAAGCCTATTTGAAAGCGGTGAAATCATGGGATTATTCGGAAAATTATTCGGCTCAAACAAATATGATGCCAGTGAACCTCAGGGCCATTTGAAAACAAAACATTACAGAAGGCTGGACTGGGAAATTGATGACAACGAATATACAAAACAGGATTATATCGCCAGTTCCGAATACATTATTCCGTCACGACAATCAGTTGAAGAAATTTTTGAACAACTGAATGCAGACAACGGCAACCCCGGCAGCAACAACAGCATTTACACCGTCAGCAATGTATTTTTCCGCGTTGATTACATGGGAAGAGCGAACGATTGGTACAAACAAAGAGATTATACATTTACTGAACTCACGCTGAGAAAAAAAGAAAAGGCTGAAGAAACAGACCGCGATATTTACATTTTAGAAGGAACCGGTACGTTTTTGAAAGAAGATTTCAGCGGAACGATTTTAGACTCTGATATAAAGGATGTCTCTATTTATTCTGAAATCAGCTATAGAAACAATAGAATAGATGTCAGAAATTGTACGGGATTCGATGATACCGATGACTGGTACACATTTATGCTTTTTTTCAAAATGCTCGAATATTACAAATATCCGACAGAAGCATGCAAAACCGTAAAAATTGAAAATCTTAAAAATTGAAATGAATAAATAAATGAGTGATTCCAAATCATTCATACAAACTATTCATACAAAACATTCATTCAAAATTATTTTAATTTAAAATTCCATTAATTGCAATTATTGTAAATTATTTGTTCATTTATTCAGATCAGAAACTGTTTGTTCAGATCAGTTACTCAACTCATCTGTTCGATAATATTCATCTCTTGCTGCAACAAATGCTTTCATATTTGCAAGCGGTGTGTGCGGTGCAATACCGCAGCCTGGAGCAAGTATTCTTGTTCCGTCTTCTATACATTTTTTGGCTGCGTCTTTAACGAAGGCGGGTGAGCGCAAAAGCAAATCATCTGCTGCTGAAATGTTTCCAATCAGACAGATATCATTTCCGATAACATGAGAAGCATAATCCATCTGCACTTTTTCTTCCAGGCTGACACCCATAAAACCGGATTTTGCGATCGGTTCTAAAATTGTTGTCGCATCGCCACACATATGGAGAATGTTGAGTCCTTTCATGGTTTTTGTCATTTTCCTGTAAACCGGCAAGAACATCGGCTCAAAAAGAGGCGGCGGAAATAAATCGGGACCGGATTCGGAATCAATTATGACAACAGAATCGGCGCCATGATCATAAAGAACATTGGCGTATTCGGCGCAAACTTCGCCGCCGAGATCGATTAATGTTTGAAGTGCGTCGGGATCTTTGACGCTCCACATTAAGAAATTGTTGACGCCGGCAACGCAGGAGGCGAAAGAAGCGGGACCGAGAATGCCGGCAATGAGCGGCAATTCATACCCTTTATCATCGATTTGTTTTCGAAGCAGATCAGTTGTTTCAATCATTGACTGAATGCCGGGACTTTCGTATAGATTATCTGGAATTGTAATGTCTTTGACATTTTCAAGCTCTTTACATGGGAAATCCAGTTGGTGGGGCGGTGAATTAAATGTGCCGCTTGAATAGGTGCAGCCGAATGCCTGCGGAATGTCGGGAGAACTGAACGGATAACGAACGCCTTCAAGTCCTGCAATTTCATAACCGGCCATTGCAAGTGCTGCCATTTCTTTGGGATCTGTAAATGCTTTGGGCCAGCTTGTGCCGGTCATTTCCATGAGTTCCATTGTTCCGGTTTGCGTTACGGAACAAACGGGAACTTTATCCACTTCTTTTCTTTGAAGTGAGCGTCTGAAACGCTCAAGCATTGTCATGTTATCCAAATTTTTCCCTGCCTCTATTTTTGGATAATATTGTCTTTAAAGAAATATAAACGTAAGTAAACGAAACATCATTTTTACTCGATTTAATAAACCGGAACGCCCATTTTCCAAAACCTCAAAAAACACCTTTTAAAAGAAAAACGGCGTTCCTTTTTTTACAAATTTTAATAAAAAGAAATGTTTCGGTTTTTTTCAAAAATAATGATATTATTTAAATGATATTATTTAGCTCATTAAATCAGCGACTCGCCTCGCGCACGAATTGCATCATTTTAATAAAATAATGAAAAACGACAGGATATTTTTTTTGTTTAATTTTCTATTATATGCACCTGCCGAACGCAAAACTAATTAGCACAGCTACCTCCACATCTTTTCGTTTGCAAACTGCTACCTAACTTTACTATTACTGCTGCTAAT